>JAPLSD010000742.1 GCA_026398835.1 Pseudomonas sp. | reverse complement strand
CAGTGTTTGGCTATCCATGGAAATTCGGACTGCGTCATGACGCCAGAACTCGCGATCACAATCAAGAATCTGTCCATGTTGGTCATAGTTGACGCGAATGATCATTAACAGCGGACTGCCTTCTGGCAGATTGAGATAATTCGCCACGCAGGCCTGCGCCGCGGTCGGGTAAATATCAAAAGTGGCGCGGCCGCAATGAATGTCATAGTGTTTTCGGTAAATCAATGTCAGCGACTGAGTCAGATCCAGTTTCAATATGTCCGGGAAAAACTCTGGTTTCAGATAATGTTCTACAAACATCACGGGGCGCCCATCGACTGAACGTAGGCGGCGTATACAGTGCAGCATGCTTAACGGCAGCACCGCCAACTTCAGGCATAACTCCGGGCTCGCCAATTCCGTACTGGTCGAAATGACCTGTGTGAGCGCCTTGCGCCCCTGACTTTCGACCATCTGATGGAACAGTGAATTTGTGAAGGGGTTGTACACCAGTCGGGGTGGGGTAACAAACCAGCCGCGCCTGCTTTCCCGATAGATCGATCCTTCCGCTTCCATTCTTTGCAGGGCTTCTCTGAGCGTGATGCGGGTTGTGGAAAACAGGTCGCTCAGCTCTCGCTCTGAAGGGAGCTTGCTTCCGGACGCCAGCGTGCCATTGATGATTTGCGTTGCCAAGGCGTGATAGATGGTGGCAGCTTGGGTAGTGATTTTTTCTGTCACGGTGATGGTCTGGATGATTTTTGAGCGCTGATATTATCCCAGTTCATGATTTCATTACCTTTACGACATGCAACTGACTCTCTTCGGGCACACCTCGCCCACTACCCCTCTAACGTTTGATCACCCGGAGCGGGTGCTCGACCTTCGTCCGCGTTTGCGCTCTGGTGCATCTTTGGATCGCGTTTACCTTACTGGTTCCTGGTCGAGCCGGGCGCGTGAATGAGCGTGGCATCGACAGACGTTCCCTGGCGCAACGACAGCCCTTAGTGCGGCTCGATTAATGCCAGCAGGCCGCTCCAGGGCAGCACCTGTTCCACCTCGGCCGGGTGCTTAACGCATATTTCATCGGATTCGGGACTGAGTCGGAACGTCCCAAGTGTCACATTTCGGTCATTTTTTATGGGTAGCATCCAGTTCCCGCCCCAATCTGGTCTATACCACACGGCTATCCCATGAAAAAAATGCTGATTACGAGTTTGCTTGCAAGTGCCTTGTCGATTGCAGTTTCTAGTGCGTACGCGCAGCCGGACCTGGATGTTTTAGTCGCCGCAGCCAAAAAAGAAGGCGCGGTTAATAGCCTGGGGATGCCGGATAACTGGGCGAACTGGAAAGATACGTGGGCCCAGATCACGCAAAAATATGGCCTGGTACATCAGGACACCGACATGAGTTCGGGACAGGAAGTAGCAAAATTCGAAGCTGAAAAATCGAACGCATCAGGCGACATCGGCGACGTTGGCCAGTCTTTCGGCCCGATTGCAGTCAGAAAGGGCGTTACCCAGGCCTACAAGCCGACCACCTGGGACGATATTCCGGCTTGGGCCAAGGACGCAGACGGTCATTGGGTGGTGGCTTACAGCGGGACCATTTCCTTCATCAGCAACAACAAGCTGGTCAAGGATCCGCCTAAGACCTGGGGCGATTTGCTCAAAGGCAACTACAAGGTGACCGTAGGCGAAGTGGGCGTCTCGGCGCAAGCCAATAGCGCTCTGCTGGCAGCGGCGATTGCCAATGGCGGCAACGAAAAGAATCTGCAACCTGCGTATCAGTTATTTGCCGAGCTGGCTAAACAAGGGCGGCTTTCCATGACCGATGCGAATATCGCCAACATGGAAAAAGGTGAAGTGGAAGTTGCGCTGTTATGGGACTTCACATCATTAAGCTACCGCGACAAGATCGATCCATCCCAGTTCACGGTATCCATTCCCGTGGACGGTAGCGTGAGTGCCGGCTATTCAACCCTTATCAACAAATACGCACAGCATCCGAACGCCGCCAAACTGGCGCGTGAATACATCTTCAGCGATGCCGGCCAGATTAACCTGGCGCGTGGTTATGCGCGTCCGATTCGCAGCAACGTCGT
>JAPLSD010000399.1 GCA_026398835.1 Pseudomonas sp. | reverse complement strand
CAGCAGAATGCCGGTCCACAGCGCAATCACCACCGCCAGCAGCAGCGGCGTCTGCACAAACATCGGCACAAAAAACACCGCTGCCGCTGCACCTAAAAACGTGCCGACGGCGCGATACAACGCCTTGGAACTGGTGGGGCCCACGAAGGGACTGGAAACGATATACACCGTGGCCATCGCCCAATATGGGCGCGGCATCTGCATCAACAGGGCGATGTACAACGCGATCATCGATGCCGCGAAGGTGCGCACGCCATAAAACCAGTCCCGTGCGGGTGGCATGCCGGTAAAAAATCCGTTCAAGAAGTCGTCACCGGTAAATGCGTGGCCGACTCAAACGCGCGGATCACCCGCAATGCGGCCTCAAGATCCGCCGGCTCGATGCCTTCGAGCACCTCCCGGCGCAAGCGCACCAGCTCGACTTCGACCGCCTGCACCAGTTCGCGACCGCTCTGGGTCAGGCTCAAGCATTTGGCGCGGCGGTCATGGGCATCTTCAGTGCGGCACACGTAACCCGCCTTGCACAACTGATCGAGCAGACGGACAAGAGACGGGCTCTCCATCCCCGCCGCGTGCGCCACCGTCACCTGCCGCACACCCTCGCCCAAGCGCCCGATCATCAACAACGGCACGGCGCAGGCTTCGGAGACTCCATAGTTGACCAGCGTGGTCTGACAGATCCGCCGCCAATGCCGCGAAGCGACCACCATGCCACTGCTGATATTCATCTGGAGAGCGTCGAGATTGTTGAGCAAAGGGAAATTCGCACACTGTTAGTTTGCTAACTATCAATATGGCATTGGTGGGTAATTTCAGTCAAGTTTTGAAACACATTGGTGGAGGACTATCTCGTGATAGCGCTTACCAATGCGCTCGCTCTACCGAAAACATCTATAGGGTTCAGGGACCCAATGGAGAGACCAGCGATGTCGAAACGACCTACTACAACAATGCCGTCCGAGGACACGCGGGACCGGAGGGATTCCATCCAATACGTTGAGTTTCTGCAGCACAAAGTCGAAGCGGCCCGTGCGTCAATGCATAGAGGGCAAGGCCAATCCAATGATGAGGTCGAGGCTGAATACGCGGCTCGACGGGCTCAGGTTTCTAGATCGCTCACTGTGTTTTAGAACGACCTGGAATCTCGGCTCGCCCAAAATGTCGGGCAGCTCGGCATTTCGAGACGAGCACCCTCGCCACAGGTATCAGATCTATACGGAGATTGTGGATCGTTCCCACGCTCTGCGTGGGAACGATCAGAGGTAAACGTCAGGTCGCTTTCAGTGCCTGGGCGGTCAGGCGATGCTGCACTTCTTCCATCATGTCCAAACCGTCTCTCAACGACACAAACGCGGCATTGATCAAGCGGTAAAGATCCTGATCGTTGATATCGCGGATGGTGACCGACGTGAGGGTTTCCAGCAGATCGGTGCCAATGCGCACGCGGCTACAGGCAGTTTCGTGCAGAAGATGGGTCGCCGCGAGGGTGTTGAAGGCTAGAACGGAGGCTGCGGTGGGGTTGGATGTCAGGGGGCGGTATGGAGTCATGGGACATATCTCAAAGGTCGTGTTTTGGAGCCTCCATTCATCGTCGCCAAACGAAAAAGGGTGGCAGCTGTACGCAGGTTGGCGAACCGGTCACGACCCAACCCGGCAGACCCGAAGGTCTCCCACGCACAGCCGCCATAAAGCATCTCGCCAACCAAAAAAGTGGAGGCAAGAGAGTTCTGGGCGCTGAAGCGCAGGGTTGTGACTAGGATCGCCAAATCCTGTCGCCGATGTGCGGCGACGGGGCGAACTATAGGGGGGATGGTTCGGGGTGTGCAACCAAACGGGTTGGCCGCTTACTTTTCTTAGCGTTTTTTAGCTCGTTCGTACACAGCACTACGTTCGCGCTTACCTAAACCAACACCTTCCCTGCCTCCGCCTCAATAAATTCAAAAACCTCCTCCGGCACGCTGTACTGAAACTGCTTGCGCCGATTCCTGGAGACCTTTCCCTCGTTGTCCAGGCACATCATCACCAGCCTGGACAGGTCACTGCCACGCACGTCAAAGCGCTGGTTGACGGCTTTGATCACGCGGTCATAGCGGCCAAGGAATTCGGTTTCTTCGCGTAGCTCGACTTCAAGGGCACGGCGGGCCATTTGCAGGGTGAATTCGACACAGCGAGTGGCGTCCCAGAAGCGGTAGATCGATGGGTGGCCTATGAATTCACAGGCCATTTTTTCCGCGTCCAGCCAAGTGACGTTCCAGAACTCACGAGCAGGCAGGGAGAAGTCCTTCAAGGCGGCCAGATAGCTTTGTTCTTCGTGTTTCATGGCCACTGAGACGGGCAGGAGCAACCCATTTTCGAGCGCGCCGCAGTGGCAAAGCGTCTGGTGGATCAAAAAGCGAGAAAGTCGGCCGTTGCCATCCATAAACGGATGAAGAAAGACGAAACTAAAGGCTGTCACAGCAGCGGCAACCAATGGATCGATCTGCCGCGAAGCCTGATTGGCGAAGGTCATCAGTTCTTGCATCAATTCGCGGCACAAGTCCGGCGCGGGTGGCACATAGCTCACACCGGCAGCGCCTCGCAGGCCGTTGTGCAGATGATTTTGCTCGTGTCGAAACATCACGGCTTTGTCGAAGGGATTGGAGACAGTGCTGTTCTGCAACTCGACCAGATAGTCTTCGCTCAGCTCGCGGCCTTCATGGGCCTGGCGTAGCAATTGAACGAAGCGTCGGGATTTTTCTTCGCTGGGCTCTTCCTTCTCGATAGCGAAGGAGTCGCGAGTTTCGTGGAGGTAGGCCCAGTTTATGGCGCGGTCCATCATCTCCGGGGGTAAGGTCGCCATAAAGGCTTTGGCCCGGCCAAGGATGTCGAGGCTGAGTAGGGCTTCGAGTCCCGGGGTCCGCTCCACGGTGGCGCAGTAACCAAGGGAGCCGAGACCGTTGAAGTCGATTCGCCAGCGGCTATTGCGCACAGCAGGGCCGGTTACATAGCGCTGCGGATCGAATAATGCGACAACGCTGCCGCGCACCGGTGTTGAATAGTCGAGCTGTTGTCCTGTAAAGCTTTCCCATAGGAAGCAAGCCTTGCGGATAAAGACACCATTGGGTGCTTTGGCCAACTCGGTCAGTAATTGCTCGGCGGAAATTGTTTCAAGTGCTTGGGCGAGGATGCCAAGGTTGATGCCTTCGTGTTTGAGGGCAAACAGAATATGCTCAAGCATTGAGTCCTGAGCAGGTGCCACGGATTGCGGAACGGCCAAGCAATCGCCGATCAAGGTGATCCGGGTAACAGGCTTGATCATTGCTGTGCGTTTTGGCTCAAAGGCTTTAAGGCCTAGCGCATTACGCAGGTGGGCGTATCCGACAACAGACATGGTGAGCTTCCACAGAAAAAATTCACTTTGGCGATTAAAGCCCAGATTTTTTTACTACTCACCAGATTTTTTTACATTTCGCCTGTTTTCCTCAGATTTTTTTACACCCCCCGCCCCTTCCTCATCAGCACATCCAGTTGATCCACCACCTCTGCCCAATCGGCGTCGTCCAGAACTTCATCACGCAGAAAATCCGCCTGGCTTTTGGTCCAGAAGAAGGCGTCGGCCAGGTGCAGTTCGGGTTTGAGCGGTGAGTGGGTGGCGATGAATTGGTCGATGCTGACGGGGTCATCGGCCAGGCCGAGTTGTTTGAACAGGGATGGCAGGCTGTGGGTGGGTGATTCCATGGGGGACTCCCGGGATGAGACGGTGATTTAGCGGACAATCTTATTGCGACTGCTGCGTCCGAACGCGGCCCGAGTCGATCGCGGGCAAGCCTCGCTCCCACAGGGATTACGCGGTGCCCGCGATGGCGGTGCAACAATCACTGCACATCATCATGAATGACTCACCTCGCACACTTCGGCATGGGGCACCATTTTCAGGTACTGGTCCATGCTCAGGTGGACAAGGTTGTTGTGGTTGCCGGCCTCGAGGTAGATGTCTTTCTGGCGGGTCAGCATTGGGTCGATGATCATGTCCATGCCATAGGATTCGCCCAGTGCAGGCACAGCGCCACGTTCACAGTCGTTGAACAGGTGGGCCAGCGTGCTTTCGCGGGTGATTTGCCATTCGCTGCTGCCACGGACTTTGCTCAGGTCCAGATGGCGGCTGGCGGGCAGGACGGCCATCAGGTAGTGGCCGTGGTGGTCGTCGAGGATGACTGATTTCGCCACGCGCTCAGCGGGGATCCCCGCCACCCTGGCGGTTTCCAGGCTGCTCGCCGAGTGCGGATGAGTCACGACGTCATAATCGCATTTGGCCTGTTCCAGGCTCAAATGCACGGTTCTTGCCATACGCATGATGCACCTCGGTGTCCTGAGCAACTGCTTGCGGACGATGGGTAAACAACTTGATTCCACCTTAAGAGTCTAGGCCGTGCACCGGGTACCAACCACCCCTATCCCGACAAACTGCTGACCGGTTTGCCGACATAGCTGATCAAAATTCGCTCAGCCCATTGCTCAACTAAACTCCAGTTCAGAGCCGACGAAAGGCTGGCGGCCCCTGATGCATGACTCTCCGGGAGGGTCATATGAACAAAGGTGTATGGCGGGCGGTATTGCTGTGGTTGCTGATCGGGTTACCGACCGGGCAGGCATGGGCTGTGGACCCGGTAATAGTGCTCACGGTGAACGATGTGATCAGCCCGGCCAGCGCCGACTATGTGGTGCGTGGTTTGAACAAGGCGGTCGATGAACACGCGCAATTGGTCGTGCTGGGCATCGACACGCCGGGCGGGCTGGACACTTCAATGCGAGCGATCATCAAGGCGATCCTCGCCAGCCCCGTGCCAGTGGCCAGTTTCGTCGCCCCCAGCGGCGCCCGTGCCGCCAGTGCCGGGACCTATATTCTCTATGCCAGCCATATTGCCGCCATGGCACCGGGCACCAACCTGGGCGCTGCGACACCGGTGCAAATCGGAGGTCTCCCCGGGCAGCCAAACCCACCGGCGGCGCCACGCACCGACAAGAATCCAGAGCCCGACGCCACCACAGACACCCTGACCCACAAACAGATCAATGACGCTGCCGCCTATATCCGTGGCCTGGCGCAATTGCGCGGGCGCAACGTTGACTGGGCCGAGCAAGCGGTGCGTGAAGCCGTCAGCCTGTCGGCTCAGGAAGCGCTGAAACTCAAGGTGGTCGACTACGTGGCGGACGATCTGAACGGTCTGCTCAAACAGCTCGATGGCAAGACCTTTAGCGTCGCCGGCCAGGAGGTGCAGCTGCACACCTTCGGCGCCGCGGTGATCAGCCATGACCCGGACTGGCGCACGCAACTGCTGTCGGTGATCGCCCACCCCAGCGTGGCGTTGATCCTGATGATGATCGGCATCTATGGCCTGTTTTTCGAATTCATGAGCCCGGGCTCCGGCGTCAGCGGCGTGCTGGGTGGGATCTGCCTGTTGCTC
Source organism: Pseudomonas sp. (assembly GCA_026398835.1). Lineage (GTDB taxonomy): Bacteria > Pseudomonadota > Gammaproteobacteria > Pseudomonadales > Pseudomonadaceae > Aquipseudomonas. The sequence continues at coordinate 5,820 of JAPLSD010000399.1, read as the reverse complement.
GGGTTGTATGCCTTGCAGTTGTTGCCGGTGAATTACGCCGGGGTAGCGCTGATTTTGCTGGGTGTCGCGTTCATGGTGGCTGAAGCCTTTTTGCCGACGTTCGGTGTGATCGGTTTCGGCGGGATTGCTTCTTTTGTGGTGGGTGCGGTGATTCTGATGGACACCGATGTGCCGGGTTATGGCATTCCGCTGTCCTTGATCGTCTCCCTGGCCGTATTCAGTGCCGTGCTGTTCGTGGTACTGGCGGGCATGGCGATCAAGGCACGATTGCGAAAAGTCGTCAGCGGCGATGCCGGGCTGGTGGGCAGCATCACCCCAGTGACCTCCGTGGAACCCGGCAACCCTTATAACGGCTGGGTGCAGCTGCAAGGGGAAAACTGGCAGGTGCTGAGCCCTATGCCACTGCGCCCCGGACAACGGGTGCAGGTGGTGGCGCGTAAAGGTCTGCTACTGGAAGTGACTGCGGCGCAGGCTGCGCCTCGAGGAGAATGATTATGGGTCTGGAATTGGGTTTTGGCGCGCTAATCGCGCTGTTGATTCTGTTGGCCGCGTCAACCTTTCGCATCCTGCGTGAATACGAGCGCGGGGTGGTGTTCCAGCTTGGACGCTTCTGGCAGGTCAAAGGCCCAGGGCTGATTCTGTTGATTCCGATGGTCCAGCAAATGGTCCGGGTGGACCTGCGCACCGTGGTGCTCGACATACCGCCGCAAGACGTGATCACCCGCGATAACGTCTCGGTGAAGGTCAACGCGGTGCTGTACTTCCGGGTCCTCGACCCACAGAAGGCGATCATCCAGGTCGAAGACTTCCTCATGGCCACCAGCCAACTGGCGCAAACCACCTTGCGGGCGGTGCTGGGCAAACATGAACTGGACGAACTGCTGGCCGAACGCGAACGCCTGAACACCGATGTCCAGCAAGTGCTCGATGCCCAGACTGATGCCTGGGGGATCAAAGTGGCCAACGTCGAGATCAAACACGTCGACCTCAACGAATCGATGATCCGTGCCATTGCCAAACAAGCCGAAGCCGAACGGGAACGTCGGGCCAAGGTGATCCACGCCGAAGGCGAATTACAGGCTTCGGAAAAACTGATGCAAGCCGCCGAAATGCTCGGCCGTCAGCCTGGCGCGATGCAGCTGCGCTACATGCAGACCCTGGGTGCGATTGCCGGTGACAAAACCTCGACCATCGTCTTTCCGCTGCCCATCGAGTTGTTGAAAGGCATGGCGGATTTGTCGTCGAAGGGGTGACGGGACAACGATCAATATCTCATCCGGCTGATCGCCGGTGCTGATCAACCACACCCGCCCCGTTCCTCTGGGCAACGTTCCCAGATGGTCGAGATAAAGCGTGTCGGCCTGCTGATCGACCAAGGTTCCAAAACCATAACTGTTCGGCCGGCTGGAAGTGCCGTTGGACAACGGCGGCGTGTAGAGCAGCGGCTGGGCGTCGGTCCGGTTGTAATAGACGTAGCTCATATACCAGAGCATGTCGCTGATGACGATTCGATCGCCCGCGACATAGTGCCGGTTCACATAATCGACCATGACACTGACTTGATCATTCACGTCGACGGTGCTGTTGACGTTTAAACCGACCAGCTCTGCGCCCACAAACAGCGCGAGCAACGCGAACGCCAGCCTCCGAAAGTGCTTTTGCAGGCGGTCGATGGCAACCGCAAACACCATCGGCAGACCCAGCGCATATGCGGTCAGGTAACGCTCGATGAAGACCGGCGTAATGAACGACACCGAGAACACCAGCAGCAGCGGAAGTACGGTGTAAATCACCAGCAAAACATCAAACTTATAGGGCGTTCGGGCAGTCCAGGCCGTCATGCCGGCGACGATCAGCGCCAGCAGTGGCATCGAGGCGAACAGCGCCCACGGCAGGGTGTCCGCCTCGTTCTGGATCAAATACAACCAGATCATCGTCGGTAACGAAGAAAGCGTGACCGGCGTTTCCCAGCCCACATCACCGTTGGCTTTCAACTGATCGATGTGCTGAATCAAGTCGACCAGGCCGGGAACCCACGGCAGATACAGCACAACGATCGCGACGTTGGCGAGCCACCAGTCCGGGCGGGTGATATGCCGACACGGGTTGGACGGCTGCAAACGGATCACCAGCAGATACAACCAATGGGAAAGCACGCAGAGGGCGGTGAAGTAATGGGTATAAAACCCGGCCGTCATCAACAGGACATAGAACACCAGATAGCGCTGACGCTGCGGTTGTTTGACCCAATACACCAAAGCGATGGTCGCACCGATCAACCAGACGCCCAACAGCGCATACATGCGCACTTCCTGGCTGTAGCGGACCGCCGTAGGCAGCAAGGCCAGCAGCACTCCGGCCAGCACCGCCGCACGCCGCGTGGCGACCAATTCCACCAGCCAGGCGCCAAGTGCCACGGTGGCGATACCGGGCAACGCGCTGAAGCTGCGGATCGAGAAGATCCCGTCGCCGAACAGTTCGATCCAGCCGTGCAGGAGCAGAAAGTACAGCGGCGGATGCACATCATGGGCGGCGTGGAACCAGATCCCGGCCAATGAATACTGGCTTAACAATAGGCTGGAGCCTTCGTCGCCCCAGATCGCTGCTGCGGTCAAATCATAAAATCGCGTAAATGCCGCCAGCACCAGAATCGGCAACAGCCAGTGTTCACGACCCCATTGAATCAAACGCCGTACAACCTCGACCTGGCTGACCGCAAAGTGTTCGTCAGGCTTGTCACCAAGCTCTGTGTTTCTGCGCACCTGCATTCATCCCCCCCTGCCACTACTGATGAAAATAGACGCCGCACACACCCTCTATGGGTGTTGAAACACCTGTAACTCTACGACAGGTCTCCACCGTCTGCGACGTCAAAAATTGCTGATCCGACCGGCCGCACGTAGCGTCTTCGCCAACCCAATACACCCACGCATTATCACGCATAAGCATAACCAGTAGGAGCTGCCGCAGGCTGCTATCTTTTAGGGGCCAACACTTAACCGACCGTCTTCACCACAACGCTGGCAACAAGCGGGTAACCCGGTGGTCGGCATCCAGATCGACTTCGACGCCCTAACTTAGGCTTCAGAGTAGCTACCGGCCTTGACGCCAGCCATAGAACATGCAAATTATCGTCCATTGTTTGTGGACAGTGGACAGGCATGATAAGGCCTATATGAAAAGTCAAGACGTCGTTGTGCTATTCAAATTGATAAGCCTGGAGCTCCAAGCTAAAGGCGAGCGTGTGAAGAAGCGGGATTTCGCAGTGATGAATGACTTGGAGGCAGCCATCGCCAATACAATCCCGGGCAGGGATATGAGGTCGTCCTACCTGCAAGACATCAGATCGTTTGAAAGAATTGTGCTGTCCGGCTCTCTCGAATGGGAAGGCTGGGAAGACTCGGACGAAGCATCAATCGCAGGTAACGCAGAAAGCTATTCGGTCAGGGCTCTATCCGCAGCTCTCGGACTGAGTAAAAGCGAAATATCCAACTCCTTGAACCGGTGCAAGGACATTGGATTGGTCCATACCGACCGCCAAAATGGATTGCCTATCGTTAGAAGCGAAGCCCTGCTGGATCTCGTGAAGTACGCAATCCGCTACATGTTCCCCGCGAAGCTCGGCCCCATCGTCCGTGGAATCCCAACGGCCTTCGCCGCTCCGATCATGGAGGGAAAAGTAATGAGCGCCGGCGATCTGATTCCCGTCTGGCCAGACGCTTATGGCAAAAGAAAGGGTCAGGAAGTCGTGCCGCTGTTCAAGACCGTGCCCGGCGCCGTAAAAAAAGACGAGCTTCTCTACCATTTCCTGGCACTGGTCGATGCCATTCGAATTGGCGGCCCGCGCGAGGCCAAAGTTGCCGACTCCATGTTGCGTGAGTGGATTCTATGACATCGACCAAAAACATGATGCTGGACATGCTCGAAACAGTCGCCAGTGCTTTAGGGGAAACGCTCCGGGAGCAAGTGGCCTTTGTCGGAGGGTGCACAACCGTGCTGCTCATCACCGATGAATACACGCTGGAGTCGGTGCGCGGAACCGATGATGTGGATCTTGTTATCCATCTGGCCGGCACCCCTGATTGGTATCGACTGGAGGAACAACTCAAGCCCCTTGGCTTCAAAAATACAGGTCAGGACAACGTAACCTGCAGGCTCCGATTGGGTGAATTGAAAGTCGACTTCATGCCCACCGCCGAAGAGGTGCTTGGCTTTTCAAACACGTGGTTTGTCGGGGGATTAGACAATGCCATTTATCACACTCTGCCAAGCGGAACGCGAATCAAGGTCTTCGCAGCGCCCTGGTTCCTCGCCGCAAAACTCCAGGCTTTTGAGGGTCGGGGAAACGGAGACATCCTGATGTCCAACGACATCGAAGACATCATTGCATTAGTGGATGGCAGGGAAGAGCTTGTGGAAGAAATCGGACAGGCTCCGAGCGATCTTCGGTGTTTTGTAGGGGAGAAAATATCGACCCTTTTGAGTAACACTTCTTTCCAGAGTGTCATCCAGAGCACCGCCCAGGATCCGGATCGTGAGGAGCTGATTTACCACCGACTCACCTCTCTGACCGAACACACGGTGCGCAAGTGATCCTGCGTTCGTCATTCAGCAGACAAGGGAGCTGCAGAGCTGAAAACAGAGATTCGATGGGCGCCGCACAAAACGCAAACGCATGGATGTATGTCATTGCGGACGGCACCTCAAAACCAGGCAGCGGTGAATTAGCTCAATCACTCACCGAATACCTGGTAGACGCTTTTAGTCGAGCCGATCCATCCCACATCGCATCGATAGACGCTGCTGTGGAGACGACACACGTCTTTCTGAACCAGGCACGGCGTGAGATCTGTCCGAAATACCCGCTCGCTTCAGCAAGCTACCTCGTGCTGTTGGTGGTAGACGCAATGGCAGCGTCAATTCACGAAGGAGACTGTTGCTTGGGATTCTTGTCGCAAGAACAGTCTTTAGAGTGGCTGAGCGACCCTCATTGTGTGGCTAATTGGCGGGGTGGTTTAGCGCACGACCTGATTGCAGCAAGCTCAGCTCGCAAGAATCTCTTCAAGTGCATGAGCCACCGCCGACCGCATGAGCCGTCAGTTCAGTCAATTCCCATAACCCCTGATGCGATTTGGATACTGGCAACAGATGGCTTTTGGGCAGAGCTCTCAAAAACAAACCAAATGGTAGCCATCGAAGAAGGATGTCTTCAGGAGCATGTGTGTGATGACGACGTCACTTTCATGGTGTTGATGTCCTGATAGCCTGCCACTACCTCTTCAGACACATGGCATACCCTCCGGTCAAAACCCTAGCAGTTCTGCTAGTTCCCAGTACCGTGCCGAGCGCGTAAAACTGGAACCCTGAATTCATACCGACCGTATCACCAAGGAAGGCATCTTCATGGCCCACTCAATTGCTGATGACCACGCCAACCCGACCCAGCAACGCACCGTGCTGTTGGCGACCGACAACAAAAACTCGGTGCTCGCCGAAGTCGTTGTCGGCAAAACCAATCGCATGGCCTATTCCGCCTATGGTCAGCAGTCCGCGCAGCAGGAGGTCATGACGAGGTTGGGCTTCAACGGCGAATTGCGCGAAGCGCGGATCGGTTGGTATTTGCTGGGTAACGGCTATCGCGCCTATAACCCGCGATTGATGCGTTTTCATAGTCCGGACTGCGGATTCCACGGTACTTGGACACCCAGCCCACGATCATTTGGACACTCGTTCCACGCTTACTTGGACACCTGATCCATGTCCACTTGGACAGGCAGTCGGAGCGCAGCGACGCAAGTTTGCATTGTTAGTCTGAAGTCC
>JAPLSD010000834.1 GCA_026398835.1 Pseudomonas sp. | reverse complement strand
GCGGCCAACCTGTCCCGGGCTCGTGCTCAAGTCGACGAAGCTCAGTCGGCCGGTGGCTGGAGCGGTGGGGTGAAGCTGGGTGCGCAGCGTTTGCAGGAGTCCGGCGAAGCGTTTTTGCTGGCCGATAAAGTGCCGGTGGCCAACGTCGGCGATATCGGGATCACGACGTCTTATCAATTCGACTTGTTCGGCACTTTGCAGCGCGGGATCGAAGCGGCCAAGGCCAACGCCGATGCCACCCAGGCAGCGGCGGACACGGCGCGGATTACCTTGGTAGCGGATGTGGTGCGTGCATACACACAAGTCTGCGCAGCCAATGAAGAACGTGAAATCGCCGAGCATTCGCTGGACTTGCAAGCCCAGAGCACCACGCTCACCCAGCGCTTGCGGGACGCCGGGCGCGGCGACGAAACCCAGGTCACCCGTTCGCAAACCCAATTCAAATCCCTGCGCGCCGAACTCCCTCGCTATGAGGCCGCTCGTCAGGCTGGACTGTTCCGTTTGTCGATGTTGCTGGCCAAACCGGTTGAACAACTGCCCGCTGGCACTAACACCTGCGCTGAGCTGCCGCACATTGCGCAATTGTTACCGGTGGGTGACGGCGCGACGTTGCTCAAGCGCCGGCCAGATGTACGTCAGGCCGAACGTCGGCTGGCCACTGCGACTGCCGGGATCGGCATTGCCACTGGCGAGCTGTACCCGGACATCAGCATCGGCGCGACCGTCGGCACCGTCGGCCTTCTGGAAAACCTCGGCAAACCGGCGACCAACCGTTGGGGTTTTGGCCCGTTGTTGAGCTGGACCGTACCGTCCAACGGTTCCCGCGCGCGGATTCGTGAAGCCGAAGCGTCGACCCAGGGCGCACTGGCGCATTTCGACGGGGTGGTGCTCAACGCCATCCGCGAAACCCAGACCGGTCTGGCGCAGTATTCCGCCCTGTTGCAGCGCCGCGATGCCCTGGCCGATGCCGAGCAGTCGGCGCAACTGGCGGCGGACCAGACGCACCGGTTCTTTCAGGCCGGTCGGGCGTCGTTCCTGGCTGACCTGCAGGCGACCCGGACCTACACCGATGTGCGCGCGCAGCTGGCTTCAGCCAACACTCAGGTTGCCATGAGTCAGATCGATTTGTTCCTGGCGCTGGGCGGTGGTTGGGAAAGCGGACGAACGCAAGGTTCTGAGCACGCGAAACCCTGAGGCCGTTGCTATGCTTTGATCAGTTGGGTGGCGCGCAGCTGTTTGCGCCCGTCCGCGGATCAAGGCTCGCGTTGGTCATGGGGATTCGAGTAATGAAAAACCCTTATGCTCCCGGCTTCTGGTGCGCCATCGTTGCGGTGGTGTTGCTCTCTGCTACCTATTTCTACGGCATCATGCTGGCCCATCAGATCGACAAGGCGCTGCTTTTTCTCGACAGCGCCAGCGCGCTGATCGCCGTGCTGTCGATCGTGGTCGTCGCCTGGGCTTCGTTTCAGGGCCAGAAGGTCAAGAAAAAACAGCTCGAACAAGGCAAAACCCTGGTGCTGATCTGGGACACCAAGGTTGCGCTGCGCCGGGTCGAAACGGTGTTCGATCGTTATTTCTGGGGCAGTTACTGGCAACCGGGACGGACCTTCCAGGAAGTCATGGGCGAACTCACGGGTACACCGCTGGAGAAGAGCCTTGAAGCCCTGAAACACCAATGTCTGGTCCTCGACAAACAAATAGCCGATGGCCGGCACTGGCTGAACAACGCCCGCGAACTCTCCGATGTCGCCACGGCCATGGCCCGGGAACGCTATCAACTGGATTTCTGCGACCCACGCTCGGAATCTCGGGGCGGGGCGGTGATCAATCGGGACTTTGAAGTGCTGGTGTACACCTGGACCGCCAGGCTGAAGAGCTTTGATCATCAACTGGATGAGATTGAAGTTCAGTATTCCTGAGTCAGATAAAAGATCGTTCCTTTGCTGCGCATGGGAACGATCGTCTTCAAACGATAAAGTCATACACATAAACCCTCTCGATCTAATCGTTGTTTCACATCCTCTGTGGGTCGCCCCGTACGGCAAATGCTAATCTCCCAGCACTTTTAGCGGAGTCGAGCCGCAACCCGTCAAGGGTTCAGGGAAGACGACCACTCTTTCAACAACGGACATTGATCGGGCCAAACATGAATAAATCAGCAGGCGTACTGTTAGGAATCGTTGTCGCGGCAGGTGCGATCAGCGCCGGCGGGGCCTGGTACACCGGCACTAAACTGGAAGGGGTGTTGAAAACCTCGATTTCCGATGCCAACAAAGAACTGCAAGCGGCCATGGTCGGTTCCAACGGCGTCGCGACCCTGGAATTGGTATCGCTGGATCGCCAGTTGTTCAGCAGCACTGCGCATTACCGTCTCAAAGGTCACGGCGATATGTTCGGCGATGCTCCTGAAGGCGTTGAATTGCTGTTCGTTGACCATATCGAACACGGCCCGTTACCGTTCTCGCGTCTGTTTTCGCTGAAGTGGCTGCCGGTCCTGGCCACCAGTCACTATGAGCTGGAAAAGACCCCGCTCACCGAAAAATGGTTCGCCGCCACCAAGGATGTTTCCCCGCTCAAGGGCGTGGTCAACATCGGTTACGACAACGCCACCAACGGCACCCTCGAGATGCTGCCGCTGGAGTTGGCGCTGGACGAGAAGTCCAACCTCAAGTTTTCCGGCCTGAACCTCGAGGTTTCTGCCAACGCTCAGGCGCAGAAGGTCAAAGCCATCGGCTATATGGATAGCCTCACCCTGTCCACGACCTCCCAGGACCAGACGCCGGTCCAGATCGAGTTGAACGGCCTGACGCTGGCCAGCAACCTCAACAAAAGCAGCTACGGCTATTACCTGGGGCAAAACACGGTCGAGCTGACCAGCACCAAGACCACCTTCGGCGACAAGCAGTCGGTACTG
>JAPLSD010000204.1 GCA_026398835.1 Pseudomonas sp. | reverse complement strand
GCCTCCAGCAGCCGCGTCCGGTATTCGCCGGGCGTGGCATCGAACCAGCGCCGAAAGGCCCGGAAGAAGTTACTCGGATCGGCGAACCCCAGCAGATAAGCGATTTCCAGCAGGGTCATGGTTGGCTGCGCGAGGTACTGCTCGGCCAGCTCGCGTCGGGTGTCATCGAGCAACGTCTGGAAGCTTGTGCCCTCTTCCTGCAAACGCCGCTGCAGGGTGCGCTGGGACAAATGCAGGGTCTGTGCGACGGTGTCACGCTTGGGCTCGCCCTGGGGCAGCAAGCGACACAACACCTGCCGCGCCTTGTGGGTGACCCGACTTTCAGAGAACCGCGCCAGGTACTCACCGGCAAACCGGTCATGCAGCAGCGCCATCGCCTCATTGGCTGTCGGCAACGGCGCTTCCATGTCCTCGCGCTCGAAAATCAGCGCGTCGTATGGCGCGTTGAACACCAACGGCGCGTGGAAAGCTTGCTTGTAGGGTTCGAGATTCACCGGTTGATCGCCCTGGACCAACACCTTGCGCGGCTGCAGAGTGCGGCCAGTCAACCAGCCGCATAACGCCAGTGCACAAGCCAGCGAGGCCTCGGCACTTTGCCGGGTCGGCGGCAGATGATCGCCATGTACCGTCAGAATCAGCGCATAGCCTTCGGGCAGAAGACGGAAACTCAAGTCAGCGCTTTCAGCGATGATCCGTTGATAACGCACCAACCGCTGGAAGCCTTCGGCCAGGGTCCGACTGGACATCAAGGCGTAACCGACCACATTAAAGGATGCCGGTCGCACCAACTTGCCCATGTTCAAGCCAATCGCCGGATTACCAGACAGCTCCACGGCACGCTGCCAAAGCCGCGTCATGGAATCCTGAGGGAATCGCGCATCCGGGTCATCCAGCGCCGCGTAATCGAGCCCTAGTTGTTTGAACAATAGCCGGCAATCCAGGCCGTCCATTTCCAGTGTTTTGACAATCCCCATCGCCCAGCTTGCAGAAGTCGTTCTTTCGCTCATGGCGTTTTCTTACATGATGAGCCGCATC
>JAPLSD010000738.1 GCA_026398835.1 Pseudomonas sp. | reverse complement strand
GCAGTACCTCGCGCAGCCAACCATGACCCTGCTGGAAATCGCTTATCTGCTGGGGTTCGCCGATCCGAGTAACTTCTTCCGGGCCTTTCGGCGCTGGTTCGATGCCACGCCCGGCGAATACCGGACGCGGCTGCTGGAGGCTCCGGCGTTACTTAATGACGCCAAAACGCCGGAATACACAGCACGAACACGGTAATGATTTCCAGTCGGCCGAGCAGCATGCCGAGCGACAGAATCCACTTGGCGGCATCGGGCAGCGTGGAGAAGTTGCCGGACGGGCCGATGGTCTCACCCAGCCCTGGGCCGACGCCGGAGACGGTGCTGGCCGCGCCGGACAGGGCGGTCATCCATTCCACGCCGAGCAGCGACAGTGCTAGTGCGATCGCGCAGATGGTGATGGCGAAGAAGAACGAGAACGTCAGGATCGACCGGACGATTTCCTCGTCGAGACGATGACCGTTGTACTTCTGTTTGATCACTGCCCGTGGGTGAATCAACTGATTCAGGTTGGCCTTGAGCAGGATATAGGCGACCTGAAAGCGGAAGATCTTGATCCCGCCGGCCGTCGAGCCGGAGCAACCTCCGACAAACCCTAGATAGAAAAACAACATCAGCGAAAAATTGCCCCACAGGCTGTAGTCGCCCAGGGCAAACCCGGTGGTGGTAACCACCGAGGTGACGTTCAGCGCCACATGCCGCAAGGCGTCCAGCCAGTGCAGATTGGTGGTCCACCAGTACCAGGTGCCCAGCACCAGCCAGGTAACGAGTAACATCCCGAGCAAGCCTTGAACCTGCTGATCCTTGATCAACGCTCGACGATTGCCGCGCAACGTTGCGACATACAGGGTGAACGGCAGGCTGCCGAGGATCATGATCACGATCGCGACCCAATGCACCGCCGGTTGTGTCCATTTGGCCAGAGACTGGTCGGAGGTCGAGAAACCGCCAGTGGAAATCGCGGACATGGCATGGTTGATGGCGTCGAACAGGCTCATCCCGGCCCACCAAAACGCCAGACTGCCGAGAATGGTGATGCCGACGTAGGCACCGACGATCAGGCGGGCCACCATGTGCGAGCGCGGCATGACCTTCTCTGAGCGGTCCGAAGACTCAGTCTGGAACAGGCGCATGCCACCAATTCGCAGCAGCGGCAGAATGGCTACCGCCATACCGATAAAGCCGATCCCTCCGAGCCAGTGAAGCAGCGAGCGCCACATCAGAATGCCCGGAGACATACTGTCCAGACCGCTGAGCACGGTGGAGCCGGTGGCCGTGATGCCGGACATGCTTTCGAAAAACGAGTCGGTGTAACTCATGTGTTGGGTCAGTAAAAACGGCAAGGCAGCGAAGATGCACACCACCAGCCAGCTGGAAACCGTCAGTAGGTACATGTCCCGCGGTCGCAGATGAATGTGCTCAGGACGCCCCGGAATCACCAGTGCCAGGCCGGCGATAAAGGTGATCGTGCTGGCCCAGAGGAACGACGGTAGATCGCTGGTCCGTTCGAAAATCACCAGCGTCGCCATTGGCACGACCATGCTGATGGCCAGGGTAATCAGGAAGATGCCGATAATGAAACCAATGATCCGTAAGGTCGGCAACGCCATGAAATCCGCTCGGGCTGATAAGGGAAGGGCGCCATTCTACCTGCGGTGGGAGGCATGTAAACCGGCATCCCGGAGCCAGATACCGCTAGAATGGCCGGACATTTTTCTCAGGAGGTGGCCGATGCAGGCTCTCGACGCTTTGCTCAACCGTGTTTCCGTACCGCGTTTGCTTGACCCGGCGCCCACTGCGGCGCAACGGGAAGTGCTGTTTGGCGCAGCGTTGCGCGCTCCGGATCACGGCCAACTGCGGCCATGGCGCTTTCTGACGGTCGAAGGCGCGGCACGCGAGCAAATGGGCGAGTTGTTGGTCGAAGCAGCGCAGTTGCAAGGTGGTGAAGTGACCCAGGCTGCTCTGGACAAGGCCCGCGCCATGCCGATGCGCGCGCCGTTGGTGGTGGTGGTCATCGCGCGTTTGCAGGACCATTTCAAAGTGCCGAAGTCCGAGCAATTACTGGCCGCCGGCTGCGCTGCTCACGGTATTTTGCTGGCCGCTTATGCCCAGGGCATTGGTGCGGTGTGGCGTACCGGTGAGTTGTCCTACTCGCCGCATGTTGCCAAGGGGCTGGGTTTGGCCGAGGGCGAAGAGGTGATTGCCTTCCTGTACCTCGGCACACCGCAGAACGAACCACGCACGGCACCGAAGGTGGATATCGCAGAGTTTGTCAGCGCCTGGCCGGCCAAAGCCTGAAGATCAAAAGATGATCGTTCCCATGCGCGTGGGAACGATCATCTATTACTTGTAGGCGCGATGCTTGCCCGCGATGCTCTCAGGGCTGAACCACAGCCCCAGGCACCAACGGCAAATCCAGGCTGGCAATGAACCCGCCTTCCGGGTGATTGGCCAGTATCAAGCTACCGCCATGCCGTTCCGCCGCCCGACGGGCGATGGCCAGCCCCAGGCCATGCCCCGGTGCGGTCTGTCCGGGCGCGCGGTAGAACGGTTCGCCCAGTTGACTCAGATGTTCAGCGTCAACGCCGGGGCCATGGTCGCGCACACTGATGACAATTCTTTCGCCCTGACGTAACGCCAACATTTCAATCGATTGCCCCGCCGGATTGAAGCGCTGGGCATTGCGCAGCAGATTATCCAGCGCACGCTCGATCATGGTCGGCCAGCCCTTGAGGCTCAACTGTGATTCGGCCTCAACCCTGACGTTTTGCTCCGCAGAATTGAGCAGGGCGTCTTTTTGCAGGTTGTTCAGCAGCCCGTTGAGGTCGATCTCTTCAGCGCTGGCATTGTCTGCATCGACACGGGCCAGCACCAGAATTTCACTGATCAAGGCTTCCAGGCGATCACACTCGCGGGTCAGTCGTGGCCAGAGCTTTTCCCGCTCTTGCGGGGTGGCGCGTTCTGCCAGGGCCAAGGCAATACGCAATCGGGCCAAGGGCGAGCGCAGTTCATGTGAG
>JAPLSD010000765.1 GCA_026398835.1 Pseudomonas sp. | reverse complement strand
TTTCATTGTGCGCAAAGCCTGCACACTGGCAGGTCTGGGCTTCACTATCCTGCCGATGATGTATTGCGAACAGGAGCTGGAAAACGGCCAGCTGGTTCAGCTATTGCCCGAGTGGTCGCTGCCTGGCGGCTGGCTGCAAGCGGTCTACCCTCATCGACGCGGGGTGCTGCCAGCGGTACGCGCCTGGATTGATCACTTGACCGAATCGTTCAAAAGCTGCGGAGATCGACTGTTATGAAAGGTAAACCCATGACCGAAGAGGACGTGGCGAACTTCTGCCTGGCGCTGCCCGGTGCCAGAGAAGATTACAAATGGGGTGGCGTGCGGGTGTTCTCGATTGCCGGGAACAAGATGTTTGCGCTGCAGAACCTGCGGGGTGCGTCGCTGGCCTTTAAGGTCGACAAAGACCTGTTTCTCGGCCATGTCGATCGCCCAGGCATTCACCCAGCGCCTTATCTGGCGCGAGCGCAGTGGATCATCATGGAAACGCCCTACCCGCTGGCCACCGATGAACTGCAAGGCTTGCTGCAACGCTCCCATCAATTGGTGGTCAGCAAGTTGCCCAAGCGCGTGCAGGTCGGGTTACAGCTTTAGAACAGGGAAAACAGGGTGGCGCCGAGGAACAACTGGTCGACCCAGAAAATCTGGTGCAACAGGACGATGATCCAGAACACCAGTTGATACGAGATTTTTCGCGTCTTGTGCCGAAATAGCTGCTGGGCCAACAACGCGCCCGGCCAGCCACCGGCCAGTTCCACGGCATGCAGAACGTTTTCCGGCGTGCGCCAACTGTCGGCGCGGGCCTTGCGCTTGTCGTTCCAGTACAGGAAGAACGCCAGCAGGCTGACAATCCCGTAGGCCGCCAAGGGAATAATGGAAATCCCACGAAGCCACAACATTGCCGAGCCGAAACCTGGCAATGTGCACAACGCCAGAAAAACCAACCCTTTGAATCGCGGGTTCTGAACAGCAACCCCGGGCTGTTGCCCGGAGTTGGTGCGTGGCCGTGGCTCGATCACGCTTTGGCGGCCGACCAGTCGACCCAACCGAACTGCCAGGTGGCGAGGATCAGCAGGCCGAAGGCAATCCGATACCAGGCAAACGCCGCGTAGCTATGGCTGGCGATGAACTTGAGCAGCCCCTTGACCGCAATCATCGCGAAGATGAACGCGGTGACGAAGCCAACGGCGAACACCGGAAAGTCAGCGGGCTGGAACAAATGACGGTATTTAAAGCCCGAGTACACCGCTGCACCGACCATGGTCGGCATCGCCAGGAAGAACGAAAACTCCGTGGCGGTTTTGCGCGACAAGCCGAACAGCAAGCCCCCGATGATGGTCGAGCCGGAACGCGAAGTACCGGGAATCATCGCCAGGCATTGGGCAAAGCCGACTTTCAGTGCGTCTTTCCAGGTGATTTCATCGACGCTTTCAGCATGCACTTCGTGTTGGCGGCGCTCGGCCCAGAGCATGATGATGCCGCCTACCACCAAGGCTGTGGCGACGGTAATCGGGTTAAACAGGTACTTGTGAATCAGGTCGGCGAAAATCACCCCCAACACCACGGCCGGCATGAACGCGATCAGCAGATTGATCGTGAATCGCTGGGCGTTGCGCTGTGTCGGCAATCCAACGACAACGTCGAGAATCTTGCGACGAAATTCCCACACTACCGCCAGAATCGCCCCGAGCTGGATGATGATGTTGAAGGCCATGGCCCTTTCACCACCAAAGTTCAGCAAGTCCGCGACAATAATCTGGTGTCCGGTACTGGAAATCGGTAAAAACTCCGTCAGCCCCTCTACAACCCCTAAAATCAATGCCTGAACGGCGGTCCAAAGATCCATCAATCCCCCATGAAGCAATGCCTCCAGGCACGCCTCGTTAATATTTTTTAAAGCGTCAACTGCACTAACGCAGCTGAATTTCTGCGCGCATAAGATCCATAAAAAACCG
>JAPLSD010000268.1 GCA_026398835.1 Pseudomonas sp. | reverse complement strand
ATAAAGCTATCGCGGGAGCGTGGCTTGCCCGCGAATGCTTTTCAATGTTAAGGCCTCTTGACCTCCAGTTGCACAAAACAAAACGGCGATCTCGATAGATCGCCGTTTTCTTCACTGCTGGTATTGACGCCCCAACCCCGATGGCACGCCATGAATATCCGTCTCTTCCCAAGGCCCGTTCGGGCTGACGGAGCGGCTCCAGCCGTTGTTCCAGCGGTAGTAGGTGCGTTGACGATAGAAGGTGTCGGTCTGGTCGTCGAGGACGTAGACGCCCAGCTTCGCATCCCAATGGCTATTACCGCCCGGTGGCGGAGCAAAACTCGCGGAGGTGCGTGGCAACGGCTTGGCGGGCTTGGTTGGAGTGGTCGGTTTGCCAGGTGCCGTAGAGGGAACCGGCTTGGTGCTCGGCCCCGAAGGCGGGATGGGTGGCAAGGTGGTTGGCGCCGGGTGTTGGACCGCACAGGCGCTTAACCCCAGGACCAGACTGAGCAGGGTGATACGAGCAATGGCGGTCATAGGTGACTTCTCTGTTATTTATCCGGGCTGTCGATGGTCAATTGCTGCGGCGCGGTGGTACCGCTGGCCAGGGGCTGGCTGCGACCGATCCACTCACCGGCAGTCGGTTGGCCGGCCCGCGAGATGCGTGCAACCAGTTGGACTTCGGGAAAGTTCGACAGTTTCAACTGCGGCATCATTGCGTCCGCATCACCCAGCTCGACGGTCGCGGGCAAATCAGCAACGGTCAGACGCTTGGCAGCCAGTGGCGCGGGCGGGCCGGAGGTGGCGCGAGCGAAGATGAATACACTGTCACCCGGCTGGACCTTGGCTTTCAGATCCGCCGCCAGATCGACGCGAACCTTGATCAGCGCTGCGGATTTCGCCACAGCGACCGGCGCTTGAGCGACTTTGCCGCCACTGGCCTGCAGTTTTTCACTGGCCCGGGCGATGCCGCCTTGCAGCGCGGGACGGGAGTTATCGTCCGGCGGCAGTTGCACCAGCAAACGATTCCAGTAGTCGATGGCGTCCTGATAACGCTCGCCCTCGAAGGCGACAATGCCCAGTAGACCAAGGCTGGTGACTTCTTTCGGATCAGCCTTCAACGCTTCATCGGTCAGGGCTTGAACCTTGTCCGACCATTGCTTGTTGTCAGCGAAATATTGCGCCTGAGCCCATTGGCCAAGCAGTTCCGGCTGACGATCGGCCAACACCACGGTGCGTTCGAAGATCTTCGCCGCATCCGCCGGGCGATTCTGGGCCATGTACGTTCGACCGAGGAAGTACAGAGCTTCAGCCGAATCCGGCTGCGCGGCCACAGCGCGCTCAAGACGATGGGTCATCTCTTCCATCGATTGCGGTGCCTGGGCGAATTCGCGGGTCAGCTCGACCTTATCGCTGGCACCGAAATGCAGGTACAGACCAAGACCCAACACCGGCACCAGTATCGCCGCCAGCAACGGCAGCGGCTTGCCCAAACGCGAAACCCGCGCGGTGTCGGCGCCTTCGGTGTCGTCCAGCAGTTCACGGGCCGCTTCCGCGCGGCCAGCGCCCATTTGCACTGGAGTGAGTACGCCCTCTTCCTGCTGAGTTTGCAACTCAGCCACGCGCTCTTGGTAAAGCGCCACGTTCAGCGCGGTACGATCCTCTTCACGCTGGGCGCGGCGGCCGCGTAAAACCGGGATCAGCAAAAAACTCAGGGCAACTAATAAGAGCAGACCTGCAGCGAGCCAGAAATCAATCATTCTTATCTTTATCCAAAAGTTGATCGAGGCGCTTGCTCTCATCAAAGGAAAGCGTATCCGGGGTATCAGTGCGCTGTACGCGACGCCGGCGGATGATCACGCCAATGATCACCACACCACCGAGCAACAGCCCGGCCGGACCGAACCAGAGCACCGCGGTTTTCGAGGTCAGGGCCGGTTTGTAGCGCACGAAATCGCCGTAGCGATCGACCATGAAGTCGATGATCTGCTGATTGTCTTTGCCCTCGCCGAGCATGCGGAAAATCTCTTTGCGCAAATCAGCGGCAATCGGTGCGTTGGAATCAGCGATGTCCTGATTCTGGCACTTGGGGCAACGCAGCTCTTTGGTCAGCTCACGAAAACGCTCGCGGTCGCCGTCATTGGCGAACTCGTAAGTGTCGATCGCGGCGTGAGCCACACCGGCGATGCTCAGGCCGAGAACGGCCGCGGCTATCCAGCGCTTCATGGCTTGGCCTCATCGACCAGCGCCTGATATTTGGCGGCCAGTTTTTCACGCCAGACCGCTTCGTCGATCACGCCCACGTACTTGTCGCGGATGATGCCTTTGCTGTCGACGAAGAAGGTTTCCGGCGCGCCATACACACCGAGGTTCAGGCCCAGAGAGCCCTCCCCGTCACGGATATTCAACTGGTACGGGTCGTGAAACTCGCTCAACCACTTCAAGGCCGCGGCATTGTCGTCCTTGTAGTTGATGCCGTAGATCAGCACGCCCTGTTGGGCCAGTTTGTTCAGCACCGGGTGTTCGACCCGGCAGGAAATGCACCAGGTGGCCCAGACGTTGACCAACGCCGGTTTGCCGATTAGATCGGCCTGGGTCAGGGTCTTGCCGTCTTGCACAGACCGCAACGAGAACGCCGGGAATGGCTTGTCAATCATCGCCGACGGCAGCTCGGCCGGGTCCAGGTACAGCCCTCGGTAGAGGAACACCGCCACCACCAGAAACAACACCAGTGGCAACAACATTATCCAACGTCTCATGCAGTGGCTCCCGACATGCCCAGTGCTTCCCGCACACGGCTTTTCACCTTGACCCGATAACGCCGATCCAGCGCCGCCAGCAAGCCACCCAGACCAGTGAGCACACCACCGAACCAGATCCAGCGCACGAACGGTTTGACGTGCACCCGGACCGCCCAGGCGCCATCGCCCAATGGCTCGCCCAGGGCAACGTAGAGGTCACGAGTGAAACCGGCGTCGATCCCGGCTTCGGTCATCATCGAGTTCTGCACCGTGTAGAGACGTTTTTCCGGGTGCAGCACGCTGACTTCCTTGCCGTTGCGAATGACACGAATAGTGCCTTTGTCAGAGGTGAAGTTCGGGCCTTCGAAGTGCTTGGCGCCTTCGAAGATGAAGTGGTAACCGGCCAGGTCCATGGATTCGCCCGGCGCCAGACGCAAGTCACGCTCAGCACTGTTCTGGCTGGAAAGCACCACGCCCAGGGCGCAGACAGCGATCCCCAGGTGCGCCACCTGCATGCCCCAATAGCTACGGGTCAGGGTTGGCAGGCCTTTGATCAGGCCTCTGTGACGGGTCTTGTCGAAGATGTCACGCACACCGGCCAGCAATACCCAGGCAGCGAGCATGAAGGTGGCCAGCACGGCCCAGTTGAAGTCGCCATAAGCGATGCCAGCCACCACAGCCAGTGCAGCACTGCCGAGCAGCACCGGGGTGAGCATGTTCCCCAGCCATTTCACCGGGGTGTCCTTCCAGCGCACAGGTTGAAGCCGACATGGCTCTTGACCACCGGTGCACGCAAAGCGAACAACGTCAGCGAACCGCCAACCACGAACAGCAAGAAGATCAGGATGAACACGCCGCGCGCAGGATCGGAGGCGAAGGAATGCACCGAAGTCAGTACGCCGGAACGCACCAGGAAGGTTCCCAGCAGGCTCAGGGAGAATGCGGCAATGGCCAACAGCACGGTCCAGCTTTTGAACACGCCACGTTTTTCGGTAACGGCCAGCGAGTGAATCAACGCGGTACCGACCAGCCAAGGCATGAAGGAAGCGTTTTCCACCGGGTCCCAGAACCACCAGCCACCCCAGCCGAGTTCGTAGTAGGCCCACCAGGAGCCGAGGGTG
>JAPLSD010000290.1 GCA_026398835.1 Pseudomonas sp. | reverse complement strand
GACTTTGGTCTGGCCGACGCCCAGTGCGGTCGGGCCGTCGACGGTGGCTTGGGTGTCGATGTCGACGTACCAGACCGAGGCGTTGAACAGCATGTGGTCGGTGATCATGTAGTCGAAGCCCAGTTGCCCGGCGATACCCACTGAGTCCTTCATTTTCAGGTTACTGAAACCTTCGTTTTTACGCTGACTGGTCAGGTCTTCGCCAAAGAACATCGTGTAGTTGATACCGACACCGGCATACGGCTGGAATTTGGACGAAGCGTCCAGCGGGTAGTACTGCAGCGACAGGGTCGGTGGCAGTTGCTTGATGTCGGCAAGCTTGCCGTCCAGTGCCGGACCAAGGCCTTTGACGCCAACTTCGTGCTGGAACGGTGTGGCCGCCAGCAGTTCGAGACCGATGTGGTCGGTGAACATATAGGCGAAGGCCAGGCCTAACTGGGTATCGCTGGTCAGGGTCGCTTTGGTACCGGAGATCTTCGCACCGTCGAGCTTTAGCTCACCGCTGTCTTCGTTAGGCGCGGTGGTAGCGGCACCGGCACGGACGATGAAGTCACCGGCCTGGTGAGCATGAGCGAGTGGGGCTGCGAGCGCGAGCGCAAACAGGGAAGCGCTAAGCAAAGACTTGTGCATGGAGGCTCCAAAGGACGATTCAAGTTGACTGTGTCCAATGGTAGGGAGCGTCAAGAACGAGGCTTTGACTCAGCGCAATGAAATGATGATGGGGGATAAAAGCGCGGAACCATTCAGGGTTGGCGCCAATCCGTAGCAGAGCGTGCGTTCATTCCGGCAGTTCGTACGCGTAGATCTTCTCGGCATCCATTTGGTAACCCGCATCGGCCAGCTCACTGGTGGACGCTTTGACCTGCAACGCGCCTTCGATCCAGTACGGCTGATACAGCTCATCGAGCTTCACCCCGACCTCGCTTTTGACGTGGACGATCTGGTTCGACGGCGGTGGCGGGACATGGATGCAGGCGCCGAAGTACGGCACCAACAGAAACTCGGTGGCGCGGCCTTCTTCGCTGACTTCCAGCGGCACGATGTAACCCGGCAAGCGGATCCGCTGCCCGTCCAGGCTCTTCACCACCGGCGCGTTGGGCAGCTCTTGCCTGGCCGCCGGTGCAGCTTCGGCGGCCAGGGCGTC
>JAPLSD010000198.1 GCA_026398835.1 Pseudomonas sp. | reverse complement strand
GTCATGATTCCGACCAGTTCCAGGTGTGCCAAATGAGTGATCGCCAAGGCTTCTTGCCGACCTTGTTCAGTACTCATTTCCAGACCGTTACGACTCATCCCACCTGCGTTCAACGCCAAGTGAACCTTCAGGCGACGCCCATGCTTTTCAGCAATAGCGGCCGTTTCTCGGGCATAGTCGAGGCTACTGACTAACTCCTCTATCTTGTACGGCAATGCGCCTTCCACCTCGGCCAACGTCGCTGTACGCACTCGGACAAGTTCTCCCTTGAATCCGTTTTCACGTACAATTCGAGCCTCTTCATTGCTGGCAACGCCTACACAGGGCACTTCCATTTTCATGATAGACGGCATCAATAACCCGACACCATGACCATAGGCATCCGCCTTGAGGACGGCACAAAGCCTTGATTTATTCGTCAAGGTGTTCTGGAGCGTATGAATATTTTTTTCAAAAGCCGCTTTATTGACCTCAACCCATGCATTACTCGTTGCTACGGCCCGTTCAGACTTAGCATTATCCAAAGAAAGCAGCGGTGCAGCCTGAACATGCCCCTGTCCTATAATCAGACCTAAAGAAAGAGCAATAACAGTCCGAGTGAAAGGCATACGATACATCTCCTGATACAGAACGTTGCTCATGACAACTAACGATTTGACGAAATACATGATCCTGCGCAAGCCACTACCCGACTAAGGAAATGGCCTGATTTTATGGGCGGCAGGAGACGCCACTGATAGCAACGAAAGCAAACTCAGTACAGGGCGAACAACATTATTGAAACGCCATCCTTGGAGTTAACCTTTCCGATGAAACTCTTGATAACTCGCAAAATCATTGGACAGGTATATATTAAATTTTTATATAGATTTATAGGTGACACTTTCTAACCCCTACTCTAACTTGGGGCGCTGGCAGAGTGTTACCCAAGGACGTATAAGACAGTTATCTCCCTCACGCAACCGCGTTGTCCGCCAACTCCCAGCCCTCAGGCCGTAGCGTGTGCCAATCGCTGACCTGTTGATAGGCATGGCCGATGCGTAGAATCAGCGGTTCGGCGAATGCCCGGCCAACAATCTGCATCGAGACCGGCATGCGCTTTTCATCAAATCCGATGGGCAACGCCACCGAACACAGGTTCAGCAAGTTGGCGAACCGCCCCAACAAGGCCAGTGGCGTGCCATATTCATCGACCTCATCCAACGGCACACTGCCAATAGCGTTGGTTGGGAAAGCGCAGGCGTCTATGTTGATCATGGCCTCCTGCATGGCGTGCCGAGCGGCGCGGCGCTGATTATGCAACTGGATATACGACGCTGCGTCGATGGCGCGACCACTGAGTACGCGGCGTTGAACATGGGGGTCGAAACGCAGATCGTCGCGCTCGAACAAGCTACCCAGGCTGGCATAACCTTCGGCGCTCATAAGCCCACCCGCGATGCGCATGCACTGCTCCAACGAAGTGGGTAGCGGTTGCTCGATCAGTTGCATGCCCAACGCGGCCAGCTGCTTGAGTCCCAAATCGTAAGCCTTCAGCACCCCGGGAGCGACAAGCGCTCGTTCGGCCTGTGGCAACACCCAGATGCGTAAACCGGCTACCGGCTGATTGAGACCGGCAGCGGCACTGAATACAGGTGCCTGGGCTGAAACCGGATCCAGCGGGTCCGGGCCCAGCAGTGCATCCAGCATCCATGCCGCATCTTCAACTGTGTGGGTGATAGGCCCTACCGAATCCAGCGACGGACACAGCTCGATCAAGCCATGGCGGCTGATAAGCCCACGCGTGGTTTTCAGCCCGACCAAGCCGCACATACCCGCCGGAATCCGCACCGAGCCGCCGGTATCGGTGCCCAACGCAGCGCTCGCCAACCCACTGGCCACGGCCACTGCCGAGCCGCTGCTTGAGCCACCCGGAGCACGATGCACGTTGCGGTCCCATGGGTTCCACGGCGTGCCCATCACCGCGTTGGTGCCCCAGCCACCGAAAGCGAATTCGACGGTGTGGGTCTTACCAAGAATGATTGCCCCGGCACGCTCCAGGCGTTGCACTGCGGTGGCGGTCAACCTCGAAACACGCGGTGCCTGTGCCACTGATCCACCCGTGATGGCCTGGCCATCGATCTCGAACAAGTCCTTGATCGCCAGCGGAATGCCATGCAGCGGTCCCAGGCGTATACCCGTCTCACGTTGACGATCAGCGGCGATGGCCGCGCTCAAAGCACGGGAGGGATAGGTCTCGACATAGGCATTGAGCTGCTCGTCAAAGCGCTCGATGCGCGCCAATTGCGCACGAACCAGCGCTTCGCTGGTCAGCGATCCCGCCTGCAGCGCCTGCTGCAACTGGGCAATGCTGTGGGAAGTAACTCGATCTATGGTGCTCATATGTTCAACCTCGCACGGTTTTGCGTCCGCGTGAAAAGTGCTTTTCAAGCACACGCGACAGCATTGAAAGAGGGAAAGCGATCACAAAATAGAACAGCCCTACCAGCAGAAAGACATGCATGGGCAGGAAGGTTTCCGACGCGATGGCCCGCGCCGCCAGCATCAGCTCATCGGTGGCGATCAGGGCACACAACGAGCTGTCCTTGAGGATCGACACGTAGGCGTTAAGCAGTGGCGGCAACATGCCGCGAATCGCTTGCGGCAGGATGACTGTGGTAAACGCTTTCATCGGCGTCAGTCCGATGGCGATGGCGGCTTCACGCTGGCCGCGATGCAGTGAATCCAGGCCGCCACGGAGGATTTCCGCGACGTAAGCCGCGCCCTGCAAACCCAGACCAATGACCCCGGCCCAATAGCCGGACAACGTCAACCCCAGACTGGGCAACGCGAAATACAGGGCCAGCAACAACGCCAAAAGAGGTACGGCGCGCATGCTCTGAATAAAGAACGTGGCCGACCGTTTGAGGAGAACGCTCGGGC
>JAPLSD010000038.1 GCA_026398835.1 Pseudomonas sp. | reverse complement strand
TTGCGTCTGGCCATCAGTGACGACCAGGGCGCGGCCCGTGGCGGCAATATCGACAACAAATCCCTCAACGGTCTGGTCAGCTATGCCTTGAACGGGCATAAACTCAGCGCCGGCTATCAGCACATGTCCGGCGACAGCGCCTTCCCGTATGTCGATGGCAGCGATCCGTACCTGGTCAACTTCGTCCAGATAAACGACTTCGCCGAAGCCCAGGAACGCTCCTGGCAAGCGCGTTACGACTATGACTTTGCCAAGCTTGGCATTCCCGGCCTGGGCTTCATGAGCCGTTACATCAGCGGTGACAACATCAAGCTCAAAAGCGGCGAAACCGGCAAAGAGTGGGAACGCAACACTGAGATCAAGTACGTGGTGCAAAGCGGCACCTTCAAGAACGTCGCCGTGCGCCTGCGCAATGCCACTTACCGTTCCAACTACTCGGCCCGCGACGCTGATGAAGTGCGTCTGTTGGTCAGTTACAGCGTTGCACTCTGGTAATCAAAAAACCAATAACAACTCCCGTGGAGACAACAATGAACTTATCACTGCGTAAATTCGCCCTGGCCGCCAGCTGCATGCTCTTTGCCGGCCATTTGCTCGCCGAGCCGAAACGCCCGGAATGTATCGCCCCGGCCTCGCCGGGTGGTGGTTTTGACCTGACCTGCAAACTGGCGCAAAGCGCGCTGGTCAACGAAAAACTGCTGACCAAGCCGATGCGTGTGACCTACATGCCCGGCGGCGTCGGCGCAGTGGCTTACAACGCGGTGGTCGCTCAGCGTCCGGCCGATGGCGGCACGCTGGTCGCCTGGTCCAGCGGTTCGCTGCTGAACCTGGCCCAAGGCAAGTTCGGGCGTTTCGATGAAAGCGCCGTGCGTTGGCTGGCAGCGGTTGGCACCAGCTATGGCGCCATCGCAGTGAAAAGTGATTCGCCCTACAAAAACCTCGACGATCTGGTTCAGGCGCTGAAAAAAGATCCGAGCAAAGTGGTGATCGGTTCCGGCGGCACCGTCGGCAGCCAGGACTGGATGCAGACGGCACTGATCGCCAAGGCCGCCGGGATCAACCCGCGCGACCTGCGCTATGTCGCCCTCGAAGGCGGTGGAGAAATCGCCACCGCCCTGCTCGGTGGCCACATTCAGGTTGGCAGCACCGACATCTCCGACTCCATGCCGCACATCCAGAGCGGCGACATGCGCCTGCTCGCGGTGTTCTCCGACAAGCGTCTGGACGAGCCGGAAATGAAAGACATCCCGACTGCCAAGGAACAGGGCTATGACATTGTCTGGCCGGTGGTACGTGGTTTCTACCTCGGGCCAAAAGTCAGCGACGAAGATTACGCCTGGTGGAAAGCCGCCTTCGACAAACTGCTGGCCTCGGAAGACTTCGCCAAGCTGCGCAATCAGCGTGCACTGTTCCCGTTCGCCATGACCGGCCCGGAGCTGGACACCTACGTGAAGAAGCAGGTTGCCGACTACAAGGTGCTGGCCAAAGAGTTCGGTTTGATCCAGTGATCGCCCCTGTCTAGCGGTTGCGCCCCTGCGCATCAGGGGCGTGACCCAGGAGTTTTCCATGCTCTTACAACGCATTTTCGCTTCAGCGCTGCTACTGGTCTGCATTGGCCTGGCACTGATGGCGTGGCCATATCAGGCCGCATTTTCCTACGAACCGGTCGGGCCTCGGGCCTTTCCCCTGCTGATGCTCGGCCTGATGGGGCTGGGTCTGGTTTACATGATTTTTCGCCCGACGCCGATCGTGCACAGCGACGACGAACCGCAACTGGACCGCGAAACCCTGACCAAGATCGGCATCTGCGTGGTGCTGTTGCTGGTGTTCGCCGGGACCTTCGAACCCCTTGGGTTCATTGTTTCCAGCATTCTGATCGGCATTCCGATGGCGCGCCTGTACGGCGGTCGCTGGTTGCCCAGCGTGGTGATCATCAGCCTGATGAGTATCGGTCTGTACCTGCTGTTTGATCGGGTGATGGACGTGCCACTGCCTTTGGGCCTGCTCGACGTTCTGGAGAATTGATATGGATACCCTGAATTATCTCGGCCAGGGCTTCGGCGTTGCACTGACACCGTACAACCTGGTGACCGCGCTGTGCGGCACCTTGATCGGCACCGTGGTCGGCCTGCTGCCGGGCCTGGGCCCAATCAACGGTGTGGCGCTGTTGATCCCGATTGCCTTCGCCCTTGGCCTGCCACCGGAATCGGCGTTGATCCTGTTGGCGGCGGTTTATCTGGGCTGCGAATACGGCGGCCGCATCAGCTCGATCCTGCTGAACATCCCGGGCGAAGCCTCCACCGTGATGACCACGCTGGACGGTTACCCAATGGCTCGCCAGGGCCTTGCCGGTGTTGCACTGTCGTTGTCGGCGTGGAGCTCGTTCATCGGCGCCTTTATCGCCACCTGCGGCATGGTGTTGTTCGCGCCGCTACTGGCGAAATGGGCAATCGCCTTCGGCCCGGCGGAATACTTCGTGTTGATGGTCTTTGCCATTGTCTGCCTCGGCGGCATGGCCGGTGATCGACCGCTGAAAACGTTTATCGCGGCGCTGATCGGCTTGTTCCTGTCCAGTGTCGGGATTGATGCCAACAGCGGTGTGTATCGTTTTACCGGTGACAACATCCACCTCACCGACGGTATTCAGTTCGTGGTGCTGGTGCTGGGTTTGTTCTCCATCAGCGAAATCCTCTTGCTGCTGGAAAAAACCCATCGCGGCCAGGAAGCGGTGAAAGCTACCGGGCGGATGATGTTCAACTTCAAGGAAGCGGCGTCGGTGTTCACCGTGAACATCCGTTGCGGCGTGTTGGGTTTCATCATGGGCGTGTTGCCCGGTGCCGGTGCGACCCTGGCCAGCGCCGTGGCCTACATGACAGAGAAACGTATCGCCGGTGCCAGCGGGAAGTTCGGCCAGGGCGACAAGCGTGGCCTCGCCGCGCCTGAAACCGCCATCGGTGGTGCCGCCTGCGGCGCACTGGTGCCCATGCTGACCCTGGGCGTACCGGGTTCGGGCACCACGGCAGTGATGATCGGTGCTCTTTCGCTGTACAACATCACTCCAGGCCCACTGCTGTTCCAGCAGCAACCGGACATTGTCTGGGGGCTGATCGCTTCGTTGTTCATCGCCAACGTCATGCTGGTGATCCTCAACATTCCGATGATCCGCATCTTCACCCGCATCCTCGCCGTGCCGAACTGGGCGCTGGTGCCGGTGATCGCCATCATCACCGGGATCGGCGTCTACGCCGTGCATGCCACCACCTTCGATCTGTTCCTGATGATCGGCATCGGCATCTTCGGCTAC
>JAPLSD010000849.1 GCA_026398835.1 Pseudomonas sp. | reverse complement strand
CTTACCTGTTCGCCGCTTCGGCGCAAGTGGCCGGTGATGTCCAGCAGTTGCCCGAAGCGTTTTCCAGGCGTTTGTTTCTGGCCTATCCCTTCGTTCCCAGCGACTGGAGCGCACCAGGGCGCTCGGCCCTGACCCATCTGCGTCAGCGTCAGGGTCTTGATGGTCAGCATGCAGTGATGCAGGTGAGCGCGTATTGCTCGATGACGTTGCTTGGCGAAGCGTTGAAAAGGGCTGGCCGTAATGTCAGTCGCAAGACCTTGATCGAGGCACTGGAGAGCCTGCATGACTTCGACACCGGCCTGACTCCGCGAGTCAGCTTCGGGCCGGGCAAACGCATGGGGCTCAGCGGAGCCCATATTGTCACCGTCGATCTGGAGCTACTGCAGTTCTATTCGGTGGCCCCTTATGTCCCGCTCGACACGACGCCCTAGGGGCAAGGCCGGATCAGGGTGAAGGTGGAGTGGTGGGCTATTTTTCACGCTCAACGAGGGTGCCCGAGTTCGAGGCCGTGGCCTTTTCCCTGTCAGCGGGAGAGATCAGTGATCCGCTGCAAACAAAATTTGGCTGGCAGTTGATTGTCGTGGAGAACCATCAGCCCCGACAGGATGTCGAACGGGAGCAGAGGCTTGCCATGGCCAGGATCTATCTCGCCGGACAGACGCAGGCCCAGGCGTGAAAGAATGCACTGGCGCGTTTGCGATCGGTGAGCCATGTTGAACGAATTGACGATTGCT
This sequence comes from Pseudomonas sp., assembly GCA_026398835.1. Classification (GTDB taxonomy): domain Bacteria; phylum Pseudomonadota; class Gammaproteobacteria; order Pseudomonadales; family Pseudomonadaceae; genus Aquipseudomonas. The sequence goes on along the minus strand of JAPLSD010000849.1, from coordinate 6,605 downwards.
GAGGTTTGTCCCCAAACGGATTGGAGGTCCTCAGGTGTACTCCCCAAGATTGGGGAAAGGTTCTGGACAGGCCCGCATGCTTCCCCAGCTCTGGGGGAAGCAGGCTAAAGCGGAAAAAAATTTCTTATGAAATCAAGAGCATAAATCCAGCGTCAAGCCTGGCATGAAGCGTGCGTAAGCCTAAGTAAGGTACGCACTCCCAGGTTCGACATCGGACCTGAACAGTTTCAAGGAGTCTGCCTTGTTAAACAAAGTACTGGTAGTCGAAGACGAACAGATCCTGGCGCAGAACCTCGGGGCGTATCTCGAGGCTCAAGGCCTGGAAGTCCGAGTCGCCCATGACGGTGGAAAGGCTGTAGCAATGGTTCAGGGCTTTTCACCCGATGTTGTAGTGCTCGATTTCCGTTTGCCCGATATGGACGGTTTTCAGGTGCTCGACGCTGTCCGCCAACACAGGGACTGCCACTTCGTGCTGATTACTGCGCATCCGACCAATGAGGTCTGTGAGCGCGCCGTGCAGCTGGGTGTCAGCCATATCCTGTTCAAACCGTTCCCGTTGGCGGAACTGGCCCGTGCAGTCTGTGACCTGGTGGGTATACGCCGCGAGCCTCGAGCAGGGGCAAACATGTCGGAAGGGTTTGTCGAACGACGTCAGAGCAGGAATGAGAATTTCCCCCTGCAGTTGTACGACGGTAGCTGGTTACTGGCGGATCGCAGACGAATGTCGTCGCTCTCGCCACCAGTCAACGACGAGCCACTGCTTACCGGGGAATAGTGGCGCGATAAGCGTTCAAGGCCCCCGCCGATGACCTGCCGCGCCGAATGGGCAATAGCCCCCGGGACGTTGGAGTACAGGTCATGGAGCGTCTGTCTTTGGCTGCCGAACCGGTATCGACCGTTCGTGCACCGTCGCGATTCACCAGCGAGCAACTGGCTCAATCCAGAGCCCTCGCCGCCAGCTCTGGCGAGCGAGCCCTGCAAACACTGGAAACCCTCAGCGAACTGGACCCCGCAGCCTTCGTGCGCTGCCTGGGTATCACACTGCGTTACCCGGTACTCGACAGCGAAAGCCTGTTCAAGGCCACACCGATGTTCGATCGGGTCAGTCTGGCCCAGGCGCTCAAGCACGAATTCATCCTGTTGCAGCATGGCGATCAATTGCTCGGCGTGTTCGCCGATCCCTTCGATCCGTCGCGCCTTGCCTGGATCGATGATTGCCTGCAGGGCGCGCCCCTCTATTTGGTCCATGCAGCTGACCTCAAGACCTGCCTGGCCCGACATGAAGAGAGTTTTCACGCCGTCGATGCGCTGGATGCCCAGGGCGACGGGGCCAACGATCACAAAAAAGACACCCTGCACAGCCTGTCGCTGACCAGCATCAGTGAAGACGCCAGCGCCGTGGTCAAACTGGTCAACTCCACGCTCTACGATGCGCTGAAAATACATGCCAGCGACATCCATCTGGGCATGACTGGTAGCGGGCTGGTGATCAAATACCGGGTCGACGGCGTCCTCAACAACATCAGCAAGGTTCAAGGCAGCGAGTTCGCTGACCAGGTCATCTCGCGGATCAAGGTCATGGCCGAACTGGACATCGGCGAGAAGCGCGTGCCTCAGGACGGGCGCTTCAAGATCGGTATCAGCGGCCGGCAGATCGACTTTCGGGTGTCGATCATGCCGAGCATCTTCGGTGAGGATGCGGTGCTGCGGGTCCTCGATAAACAGGACCTGGCCGACCGGGTCAGCGGTGTACAGTTGCAGGCCCTGGGTTTCGCCGATGAGACCCTGCGCAGCCTGCGTCGACTGGCCGCCGAACCCTATGGAATGATCCTCGTCACTGGCCCCACGGGTAGCGGCAAGACCACCACGCTCTACGCGATGATCACCGAGATCAACCACGGCGTGGACAAGATCATCACCATCGAAGATCCGGTGGAATATCAGTTGCCAGGTGTGTTGCAGATCCCGGTCAACGAAAAGAAAGGCCTGACGTTCGCCCGTGGCCTGCGTTCGATCCTGCGCCACGACCCGGACAAAATCATGGTGGGTGAGATTCGCGACCCCGATACCGCACAGATTGCCGTGCAGTCGGCACTCACCGGGCACCTGGTATTTACCACCATTCACGCCAACAACGTGTTCGACGTCATCGGCCGTTTCAGCCAGATGCAGGTCGACCCCTACAGCTTCGTTTCCGCACTCAATGCCGTGCTGGCCCAACGGTTGATTCGTCTGGTGTGCCCGGCGTGTGCGGTCCCGCGTACTCCGGACAACGAGGAACTGCTGGCGAGTGGGCTCGACCCGCAGGCCGTGGCGGACTACCGCTTCGTCCACGGCGTCGGCTGCAGTCATTGCCGTGGCACAGGCTATCGCGGACGTACCGCCATCGCTGAACTGCTGCACCTGGACGACGAAATCCGTCAGCTCATCGTCGAGCGCCAACCCCTGCCGAAAATCAAGGCCGTGGCCTGCAGCCGAGGCTTGCGTCTGCTGCGCAGCTCGGCGCTGGAACTGGTGCGCGAAGGGCGTACAACACTGGAGGAAATCAATCGTGTCACTTTTGTCGCGTGATCTTTATATCGCCGTGCTGGGTGCCAACGGTATTGGCCTCTGTCGCCGGCACGGCCAGGAAAACCAGTGGCTGGGCAGCGTTGGCCTGATCGGCGAGCGCTACGTGGACTGGTCATTGGCCGTGGACACCCTGGAGCACCTGCTCAGCGAACATGCGTCACAGGGCGCTGAGTTGAGTGTGGTGCTGTCGGCGCATTACCAGCGCTATTGCCTGATCCCCTGGAGCGAACAGATCGGCAGTCCAAAGGAATTACTCGCTTATGCCCAGGCCTGCTTCGAGGATATCTACGGCGTGTCGGCTCAGCGCTGGTGCGTCGCGCTGTCTCCCGAAGCTGCGGGCTCGAGCCGGATCGCCGCGGCCCTGCCGCAGGAGCTTCTGCTGAGGTTGCGGACGCTGGCCACTCAACATGGTCTTCGTCTGCGTTCGGTCCAACCCTATTTGATGACCGCATTCAACCGGTTCCAGCGCCAATTGGGGCACGGCGACTTGCTTTTCGTGGTCGCTGAACCCCTGCGCAGCGTGTTGCTGCTCAAGCGTGCCGGTCAGTGGCAAGCGGTGCACTCGACGGGCTGTACCGACAGCGACGAGGCTCTGACGGCGCTTATCGCTCGTCAGTGCGAACTACAGGACAATCCTGACGCACCGACCTTGAGCGTTTACCTGCACGCACCGGGGCGTCTGAACGATTTGCCGGATCTGGTCGGCGTGCAATTGTCCGTCGAAGCCCGGAGCCCGGTGCCGGTGCGTGATGTGTTGTTTACCATGTCCCGGGCGGTGGCTTGACATGCGCCCGCTACTGCTCGACTTCCAGCCACGTCGGCACATTCCGGTTCTCGGCGTCAGTTTGCTGCTCGCCAGTGTCCTGCTGGCGCTGGCCTGCGCCGCACTGTATCGGCACCTCAACGAACAGGAACAACTCCAGCAGCAACAGCTGCAGCAGGCCCAACACCAATTGGGCGGTGATGTTCCTGGCAAGGCTGGTCTGACGCCTGCCGAAAGCCGTGAACAGGAACAGAATCTGGCCCAGATGCGCCAGGTCTCACAGCAAATGCGCAGGCCTTGGGAGCGCTTGTTCGCGATGCTCGAGTCGCTGCCGCAGGACGATGTCGCCTTGCTCTCGCTGACCCCCGACGCACCGGCGTCTGGAGAGCAGCGGAGAGCTGAGCGACGTGTCGTTGCTCAATCACGAAATCCTCACGCAATCGCCCGATCACGCAGTGCAATTCAACCTGTCGGCCACTTGGGAGATCAACGATGCCAATCCCTAGATTGATCGTCCACGAGCACCTGCAGAACCTCGGCTGGCCCGGGCTTGCAGGAGCGGCGCTGATGGTGTTGGTCATGGCGTGGGCGGCGGTGGGCTTGTTGCCTGGCTGGCAGGCCTTGGAAAACGTTCGTCAACGCAGTCTTGAAGCCGATGACTATCTGGTGCGTATCGAACAGGGCAGCGCCATCGCGCCCGTAGTGCCCCAGCGTCAACTGGACGAGTTTCACCGGCAGTTGCCAGCGCAGCCCGAAGCCACTGTGGCCATCGACCGGATCTACGCGCTGGCCGCCGAACAGCAGATCACCCTGTCGCGCGGCGAGTACGCCCTGGGGGTAGATCCCAAGACGCACCTGGCGCGTTATCAGATTCTCCTGCCGGTACGTGGCAGCTACCCACAATTGCGTCGCTTCCTTCACGAATTGTTAGGTCAGTTGCCGGCGCTGGTGCTCGAGGATGTCGACTTTCAACGCAAACGGATCGCCGACAGCGAACTGACTGGGCGCATCCGCATGACCCTATACCTGTCGAGGTCCAAATGAACAGACAACGCGCATTTGGCTGGGCTGCCTTCCTGGCGATTGCCGGTGCGCTCGCCTGGGGGCCGGGGATGTTTTTCGACGACGCGCAATCTCCGGCCGACGCGATAAAAACCGCAGCCACAACCACCAACGCCGGCAAGACTCACTCCGGCGCAGTGGCGGACAAGGCCGCAGCCGCTACGGCAAAATCCCTGAACATGAGCCGCGACCTGTTTGCAGCCAAGAGCTGGACGCCTGCGCCAATCCAGGCAACGGTGACCGACGAAGCAGCCGCTGCAGCCGCTTTGGCACTGCAAACGAAAGTCGAACCGAGCGCGCCGCCACTGCCTTTTCAGTTCATCGGTCGGATGGACGATCGCCGCGACCTGCAGGTGTTCCTGCAGAACGGCGAAAAACTCTACGTCGTGCGGCTCGGCGACGTTATCGACGATACCTATCGGATCGAGCGTATCTCCGCCACGGAGCTGAGCCTGGTCTACCTGCCCTTGCAACTGTCCCAGACTCTGTCTGTAGGGAGTGCACAATGAAGTCTCTCCGTTGGGTCTCGCCCATGCCTTGCCTGGTTCTCGCGGTTTGCGTGAGCCTGGCTGGATGCGGTGCCACCTCCGCCAGAAAACAGGGCATGGCCCTGATTGAAGAGGGTCAATACGAGGCCGGACTGGCCCGTTTTGAGGAAGGGTTACAGAAGTACCCTAGCGATACCGAACTGAACATTGCGTTGAGTGCCGGCCATGCGCGTTCGGTCAGGGCGCTGCTGATTGAGGCCGATAAGGATCGTGCCATGCGTGACTTCGCCTCGGCGCGACTGACCTACGGGCGAGTGCTGACCATCGAACCCAATAACGTTCGCGCCCGCGATGCGCTGCACCAGCTCGAACAGTTGCGCAATATCGATGACTATCTGCGTCAGGGGCAAGCTGCCTTGCGCCGGGGCGACGTGATCGGTGCCGAGCGTCAGGCTCACGACATTCTTGCCCTCGATCCGAAAAACGAAAGCGCGCTGGAACTGCGTCACAACATCGAACAGGTACAAAGCCGCAACGTTGTCCCTTATCCGCAACTGCGCATGCGTATGGATCGCCCGGTCACTCTGGAGTTTCGTGACGCCAGCCTGAAGACCATTTTCGAGGTGCTGTCCCAGGTCGCTGGCTTGAACTTTATCTTCGACAAAGACCTGCGTCCGGACATGAAAGCCACCATCTTCGTGCGCGATGTCCGCATCGAGGACGCGGTGGAGCTGTTGCTGCAACAGAATCAACTGCATCAAAAGGTGGTCAACGACAACACGCTGCTGATCTACCCCGACTCACCGCAGAAGATCAAAGACTATCAAGAGCTGGTCATGCGCACCTTTTACCTGACCAGTATCGACGCCAACACGGCGCTGAACATGGTCAAAACCATGCTCAAGACTCGCGATGTATTCGTCGATGAACGCCTCAATACCCTGAGCATGCGCGACACCCCCGATGCCGTGCGCATGGCCGAAAAACTCTTGCAGTCCCAGGATCAGTCCAACCCCGAAGTGGTGCTGGAAGTCGAGGTCATGGAAGTGTCCCGGCAACGCATTCTCGACCTCGGTCTGCAATGGCCGAACACCTTTGGCGTGATCAACGACGACGGCACCGGGGTGAGCGTTCTCAATCAACTGCGCGGCATAAATTCCGGCCGGATCTCCATGTCGCCGTCACCGCAATTGAAGATCAATGCCCTGGACAACGACATCAACACCCTGGCAAGCCCCGTCATTCGCGTCAGCAATCGCGAGCAGGCCCGTATCCACATCGGTCAGCGGGTGCCGATCATCAGCGCCACGTCGATGCCTTCGACCCAGGGACCGGTGATCACCGAGAGCGTCACCTACCTGGATGTCGGTCTTAAACTGGAAGTGACACCTATCGTCCACCTGAACAACGAAGTGGCGATTAAGATCGCCCTCGAGGTCAGCAACGCCACGCCGCTGGAACCGACCCGCGCGGGCACGATCCCGGTCCAGGTCGATACTCGCAACGCCCAGACCACCCTGCGTCTGCATGATGGCGAAACCCAGGTGCTGGCCGGCCTGGTACGCAATGACCATGGCGCTACCGGTAACAAGATTCCGGGGCTGGGGGATATTCCGGGGCTCGGACGGCTGTTCGGCAGCAACAAGGATTCGGTGGGCAAATCCGAGCTGGTGCTGTCGATCACTCCACGGATCGTGCGCAACCTGCCTTACCAAAGCCCC
>JAPLSD010000147.1 GCA_026398835.1 Pseudomonas sp. | reverse complement strand
GTGTCGAGCACACCGGACACCAGTTCCGGATCGAGGGCCGAGGTCGGCTCATCGAATAGGATCAGCTCTGGTTTCATGGCCAGGGCTCGCGCGATGGCGACCCGCTGACGCTGCCCCCCAGACAGTTGGTCGGGGTAGTAGTCGAGGCGCGCCGACAGACCGACCTTGTCGAGAATCACCCTGGCCTCGGCCATAGCCTCCTGCCGGGGGCGGCGTAGCACATGCACCGGGCCTTCGATGACGTTCTCCAGAACCGTACGGTTGCTGAAGAGGTTGAACTGCTGGAACACCATCGGCATTTTGCTGCGCGCCATGCGTAGCCTGGATTCGTCCACTTGTTGGTAGGCCTGGTTGTCCTGATGGCACAGTCTCTCCCCGATGAAGGTGATCTCACCGGCGCAGGGCGTTTCAAGAAAGTTGATGCAGCGAAGCAGCGTCGATTTTCCGCCACCGCTGGGGCCGATAAGGAAGATCACTTCACCACGCTTCACGGTCAGGTCAACGCCACGCAGAATCTTTGAATTTCCGTAGGCCTTGTGCAGGCCGCTGATCTGCAGAATGGGATCGGCATTCATGATTTAGCCTCTGTCAGCTTGGAGGGTATTGGACTGGTGTTGACACGGGTTCTTGTGCGCAGGTGGGCTGGCGTCAGGCGTTGTTCGATCCAGTGCACCCCGCGTGCAGCAATGAAACTCAGGACGAAGTAGATGATCGCGACCATCAGATAAACCTGCATGCTGAGGAAGGTGTTGGCGATCACGATGCTGCCGTGACGCAACAGCTCATTGACGGCGATGAAGGACACCAGCGAGGAGTCCTTGAGCAGTGAGATGAAATAGCCGCCCACTGTCGGGATTGCAATTTTCAGTGCCTGAGGCAGGATCACCCGCAGATAAATCTTGTTGCGCGACATGCCGATGGACAGACCGGCCTCTCGCTGGCCCTTGTCCAGCGAGAGGATGGCGGCACGAAAGACCTCGGAGAGATAAGCGCCGAGGTTGAGGCTAAGGCCCAGCACCCCGGCCCAGAAACCGGAAAGGGTCAGGCCGATTTGCGGCAGGGTGAAGTAGATCACCAGTAACTGTACGACCAGCGGCACGCCTCGCCAGAGCTCCACATAGCTGCGCAACGGCCAGTCCAGCCAGGGGCGGTTCGTTAGTCGCCCGAGGGCGACGGCCAGGCCGATCAGGATGCCAAGGGCCATGCTCAGGACGGACAGTTCCAGTGTCACCACCGCACCCTTGAGCAGGAATGGGAAGTACTTGGGAATGAGGACAAACAAGAAGTCATACATAACGGGTATCCCTCTGTTTGCTCACGGGTCAGTTCTTGGTCAGCCTGGTTTGCTCGGCGTCCCAGACGCCGTATTTTTCGAGAATGGCCTGGTGAGTGCCGTCGGCGATCATTGTCTGGAGTGCGCCGTTGATGGCTTCGCGTAGATCAGCACATTCTTCACGCACTGCAATCGCTTGCGTGCCGTAGACGTAGGGTGCCTTGGCTTCGGCTGCGGCCCATTCCGGTTTAGGTTGATAGAGAATCGGGTCACCCACGACGCGCAGATTCTTCATGGTTTCCTTCTGGCCAATCAGGGTGCCCTGATCGAGCAGAACGGCATCGGCCTGATTATTCTGCAGCGCCTGGAAGGGTTCACCGAAGCCGTTGAAGTCCATGACTTCGCCCACCACCCCGGCATCAGCCAGCCGGTGTGCGTTGAGCGAGTCGTCGGTCCCCATCACGCTGGCGAGTTTCTTGCCCTTGAGGTCGTCCATCGACTTTATCGGTGAGTCGGTCTTCACGATGACGTAGTTGTAGCTCAGGAAATAAGGATCGCTGAAGAGGATCCCGGCGTTTTTCACCCGCTCTTGGGTGGCGGACATGGCGGAGAGGATGATGTCCCAGCGTTTGGATTTCATGCCGGGAATCAGGGTCGACCACTCGGTAACGACATACTCGGTCTTGGGCACACCGATACGTTTGCCGATCTCTTTGAACAGCTCGGCTTCGAAGCCGCCGTAGCTGCCATCTTCGTTTTGCCAGATGAAGGGTTTCGTGCCCATCAGACCGTTACCGGAGCGCAGCACGCCGGCGGCTTTGACGTCTGCCAGGCAACTGCTGCTGGCCTGAGCCAGACCGGCAGTGCCAAGGAGTAATAGAAGAGCGCTGATTTTGAGTGTTGAACGTTGCATGGGTGTGTCTCCGATTGGGGATTTTTATTGTTATTTTGCCGAGCAAAAGCTCTCAATCTCGGAACCGTGTATCGACTGCGTGCAACTCTTTCTCCCTGATTCCCGGGGGAGGCGAGCGATGGATGTTGGGGGAATAGGCGTGCGCCGTCGTCTCAGTCGTCTTTGCGCCAGACCACTGGAAACCAGTCTTCGCGCATGCGGTCGCCAGTGTTGAGGTTGATACCCGGAAAGGGCGGAGAGGTGCGCCCAGGGCGGGCGATGTAACGCACATCGTCGCCGATGAAACGGGTCGAGAACGCTCTTCTGCGGCCGGTGCCCTGGTTGCCCGCGGCGCCATGCACGGTGCGAAAGTCAAACACCACCGCGTCGCCCGGTTGCAGTTCTGGCGAGAGAATTCTGAAGTCGCCGCTCTCCACATCCGGCATGTCCATGAAGACACTTTCCCCGGTTGAGGAGTGGGTCTGGCCATAGAAGTCGGTGTTGCTGGCCCAGCTTTTCGGTCGTACTGGTTTGGACCACAGGTGTGAGCCAAGCACCACGCTCAGGGTGTTGAGACTGGTTACCGGATCGAGCGGAATCCAATAGCTTGCGGTCTGCTGGCCATCCACGCAGTAGTAGGGCAGATCCTGATGCCAGGGTGTTGGTTTCGAGGTGCCAGGCTCTTTGACCAGGATGTGATCGTGGAAGACCTGCACCTGCTGTGATTGCATGATGTGCCCGGCGATCCCGGCCGCCGGTGAGTTCATGACAAAGTCGGTAAAGGCCGGGATGCGTTGCCAGTTGCAGTAGTCTTCGAAAAAGCGACCGCTTTCGCCGCTGCCCACGTTCTCTATCGCAAACTGGCTGGGTTGCGCGAGGTTCTGTTCGAATCCTTCGCGCAGGCGCTCTATCCAGTCGGTGAAGACGCCGCGCAGGACGACAGCTCCGTCACGCTGAAATACCTCGACATCGGACATCATCGGCCTTGCTCCTCTGTTGTTAGCGTTGTGCGAGGAGTATTGCTTTTGCGCCAAAATAGGAAAACTATATATTTCTTATTCTTGAGTATAGGAAAAGATGATAGGTTTTTCGTTTCGCCAGTTGGAGTACTTCGTGGCTGCCGCCGAGCATGGAAGCATTAGTGCTGCGGCAAGAGCGCGGCATGTGTCGCAGCCCTCGGTGTCCCTCGCTGTCTCTCAGTTGGAAGACACCTTGGGTGAGCGGCTGTTTCGCCGTCAGGTCAGTCGCGGGCTGGAGTTGACGCCGGCAGGGCAGCGGCTCCTGGGGCGGGCGCGTGACATCCTCAATCTGGCGGCCGCCATGACCGAGGATCACAGTGATCGGCAAACACTGCGTGGCCAGCTGACGCTGGTCTGCTTTCAGGATCTGGGGCCTTACTTCGCGCCTCGATTACTGGCGGGCTTTCGCGCGCATCATCCGGAGGTCGTGGTCACGCTGTTTGAAACCGATCTGGCCGGTGTGCATCGAACCTTGAACGCCGGCAAGGCGGAGCTGGCATTGACCTATGAGTTGGGGCTGGACCCGCTGACCGAGCGGCAAGTACTCGCGCAACTCTCACCCTATGCCTTG
>JAPLSD010000646.1 GCA_026398835.1 Pseudomonas sp. | reverse complement strand
GCATGAATCACGATCTGCCCGTTTTTGTAGAGCGCACCAATGGCTTTTTTGAAGTTGCCCTTGCTGACGCCGAACAAACCGCTGATCACCGCCGGGTCGCTCTTGTCGCTGACCGGCAAGGTGCCGTTGTTTTCGCGCAACTTGCTGAGGATCTTCGAGTTCAGACTGCTGGAGGCTTCTTCACCCACCGGTTGCAGGCTCAGGCTGATCTTGCCGTCGGCACGGATCTCTTTGATAAAGCCTTTCTCTTCCTTGCCGGCGCGCATGAACTTGAACACTTCGTTCTTGTGGATCAAGCCCCAGTGTTTGTTGTTGATGATCGCCTTGAAGCCCATGTCGGTCGCTTCGGCCACCAACAAATTAACTTCCTGACCGACCTGGTAGTTAGCCGGGGTCTTGTCCAGGTAACGGTCCAGCCGCGCGGTGGCGGTGATGCGGCGGGTGTGCTTGTCGAGGTAGACATGCACCACGCAATACTCGCCAGCAGTCATCTGGCGTTTCTCTTCGGAATACGGCAGCAGCAGGTCTTTAGGCAGACCCCAATCAAGGAAAACCCCGATGCTGTTCACTTCAACGACTTTCAAACTGGCAAAATCACCGACCTGAACTTTCGGCTTTTCAGTGGTTGCGATGAGTTTGTCATCGCTGTCCAGATAAATAAAAACGTTGAGCCAGTCTTCATCTTCGCTGGGAATATCTTTGGGGATATAACGATTAGGCAACAGAATTTCGCCGTCCGCCCCACCGTCCAGATACAAACCAAAGTTAGTGTGTTTAACCACTTGCAAGCTGTTGTAGCGCCCGACTAAAGCCATTTCCAATACCCTCATTGCGTGGGCGGCATTCTACCCGAGTTTGCCGGTACAGTTCTGCGACCAGCCGAGCGGCCGATGAAAAACCTCTGCGCGCCCCGGTTTTCCTGGCCTTGGGAACCCGTTTTGGCCCGCTCGTCAGACCGGTCAGCGGGTTTGCCCTGCCGCGGCGTTGCCCAGCACCGATAATTTCTACCCAGGTTTTTAGTTAAAACAGTAGGTTAGGTGTTTATTCCAAAAATCAACTTATACTTAATCAACCCGTGGGCCCGGTTATTTCAGGGGGATATTTACCAAGCAATTGTCAAGTATTTCCTGTACGATGCCTGGCCAAGTTAATTTTCTACAGGTTAATGGCCGCCATGCGTGTAAAAGCATCCAACAGCAAAGCAAAGCCAGCTCCAGCCGTTGAAACCAGCGAATCGATCAATAACCAGATTGCTGCTTTCCTGAAATCCGGCGGTGAGATCCAGCAAATTGCCAAAGGCGTCAGCGGCCAGACGTTCGGCCCGTCCAAGCAGATCACCCTGGGCAAAAAGTAGCATCCTCTTAACATCCCCCGCATCACCTGGTCCCTAAGCGCTTTGAGCTTCGAAGCGCTTGGACTGGAACCCTCCCCGCAATATCCCGTCAGTTAACCCATCTTGCACGAATAGACGAACGGCCCTCTCTGGCCAAGCTCTGCGCCTGATCTACAGTGAACCGATGAACTGCCAGGTTCATTCTGCGTTCAGATGCAGAACCTACGCATTCGCAAGGATTCGCCCATGTCGTACCGGCTGAAACACTTCGTTTTGCTGCTGATACTGGGCCTCTTGCTGTCTGGCTGTAATCGCGCGGGGGTGGCCTACCGCAATCTCGATGTGATCATCCCCTGGACGCTGAACGACTATCTGGCCATGAACAGCGAGCAGAAAGTCTGGTTCAACGAGCGGCTCAAGGAACACCTCAGGTGGCATTGCACCACGCAACTGCCCGGCTACCTCGACTGGCTGGATCGCCTGCAACAGATGGTCGAGACCAATCAGGTCACCGACGCCGCCCTGCAAGCCAGAATTCTGGAGGCCAAGCAAGCCATCGCACAAACCGCCCGGGAAATCACCCCTTCGGCCATTGAGTTGCTTCAAGGCCTTGATGATCAACAAGTCAAAAAAATGAACGAGGCATTTGCTAAAGACCAGCGCAAACGCCGGGCCAACTTCCTCAAACCGTCTTTGGAACAGCAGATACAACAACGCAGCGAACGGATGAATAAACGCCTGGTCGCCTGGCTAGGCCCGCTCAGCGCGAGCCAGGCACAACGGGTCGTTGTCTGGTCAACTTCGTTGGGCGAACAGAACCAGCAATGGATCGCCAACCGCATCCATTGGCAGACGCAATTCAGTGCTGCCATGGAGCAGCGTCATAGCAGCGACTTCCCACAACGCATCGAGCAACTTCTGGTTAATCGCGAAAGCTTATGGACTCCTGAGTATCGCCAGGCCTACAACCAGACCGAGCAAGCGGTCCGCAGCCTGCTGGTGGACCTGATGGCCGAAAGCACGCCCGATCAACGGCAAAGACTGCTGAAGAAAATCAATGAGATCCACAGTAATCTCACCGCATTGAAGTGCTTGAAGGCTGCACCGCAGGGATAAAAGAGATAGATACCCTTCATAGCGTGTGACCGGTGGCGTGGGCGGCCGTTCAGCCTGCTGAGCATTGAGCGAAAAAGCCGCCGGGCACCTTGTCGATTTCAGCCTCTGCCAAACGACTAGGCTGTGTAAGCAGTCGCCCGGCAAAGCGCTGAAACCGACGCAGGAGGAAAGATCATGAACACTTGGCAACAGCAACAGCACAAGGTCGTGTCCCGCGAACAATGGCTCGCGGCCCGCAAAGAACATTTGCTTCACGAAAAAGCCTTCACCCGGGAACGGGACAAACTCAGCGCCGAACGCCGCGCGCTGCCCTGGGTAAAAATCGACAAGTCCTACAGCTTCGAAGGCCCCAACGGACGGCAAAGCCTGGCGGACCTGTTCGGTGGCCGCAGTCAGCTGATTGTCTATCACTTCATGTTTGCAGCAGGCTGGAAAGAAGGCTGCCCAGGCTGCTCGTTTTTGTCCGATCACATTGACGGCGCCAACCAGCATCTGGCCCATCATGACGTGGCATTTGTGGTGGTTTCCCACGCCCCCTTGGCCGAATTCCAGCCTTTCAAAAAGCGCATGGGCTGGAAATTCAACTGGGTGTCTTCGGCCGCAAGCGACTTCAACACAGACTTCAAGGTGACCATCAGCGACGAAGAACTCGCCGCCGGCACCGCCGTCTACAACTACGAAAAAAGCACCAGCACCGAGGGCGAACTACCGGGCCTCAGCGTGTTCTATCGCAGCGACGCCGGCGAGATTTTCCATACCTACTCCACCTATGCGCGGGGGCTCGACCTGCTGGTGGGCGCCTACAACTACCTCGACCTGACGCCCAAAGGACGTAACGAAGAAGAGATCATGGAGTGGGTCCGCCATCATGATCG
>JAPLSD010000492.1 GCA_026398835.1 Pseudomonas sp. | reverse complement strand
CATGCGCACCGGCAATCTGGCGCGAGCGGCGGCTGAGTTGCAGACCAGCAACGTCAGCGTGCACCGGGCGATTCACTCGCTGGAAAGCGCGCTGCGTTGCCCGCTGTTCAAGCATGAAGGGCGCAACCTGACGCCTCTGGAAAGCGCTTATGTGCTGGAGGAACGGGCGCAGAAGCTGATTCAGGACGTGGTCGAAACCGTGCGTCTGACCCGCGAAGCTGCTGGGTTCTCGGCTGAGCGCTTCAAGCTTGGCTCGCTGTACTCGCTGACAGTGAAAACCGTGCCGCAGCTGATCATGGGCCTGAAAATCCGTCGCAGCGAGCTGAACATCGACCTGATTCTCGGCTCGAACATCGACCTGTTATACAAGCTCAAAAACATGGAAGTCGACGCGATTCTGGTGTCTCTCGACGACAGCATGAACGACCCGGACTGCGAGCAAATCCATCTGTTCTCCGACGATATCTTTCTTGCCACGCCAGCCGACTCGCCGTTCGCACAACAAGCGGAAGTCGATCTGAGTGATGTGCGCGACGCGACGTTTATCACCCTGACCCAGGGCTTCGCCACCCACCAGGACGGTAATCGGGTGTTCAAGCAGGCAGGCTTCGAGCCAAAGGTGGCGATGCAGGTCAACGACATCTTCACCCTGCTGAGCATGGTCAGTTCGGGGGTTGGTTATGCCTTGCTGCCGGGGCGGATTGCGGCGGTGTATGAAAACCGGGTGAAGCTGATTCCGTTGCAGGAACGCTATCGCCTGCAACAGCATATTGGCGTGGTGTTTCTCAAGGCCAAGGAGCGCGATCCGAATTTGTTGGCGCTGCTGGCGGAGTGTCGGATGTATGCGAATCGACATGCCTAATGATCGTTCCCACTCCGCGTGGGAACGATCTGATCAGTCTTACCCCACTATCCCCCGCACAATGAAATACAGCAGCGAAGGCCCAAGCAAACAACCCAGCCCGGTATGGAAAGTCGCCGTCAGCGCACCATAGGGCACCAGCCGCCGATCTGTCGCCGCCAGCCCCGCCGTCACACCGCTGACGGTACCGGCCAAACCACCGAAGACCATCGCCGAGCGCGGGTTATCAAGGCCCATCCAGCGGGCGGCCAATGGTGTGCCGACCATCACCATGATCGCCTTGATCAGTCCGGTAGCGATGGACAGCGCCACCACATCAGAACTCGCACCAATCGCCGCCCCCGTAACCGGGCCGACGATGTACGTCACCGCGCCGGCACCGATGGTGGTCATGCTGATCGCATCGCGATAACCGAACACCCAGGCGATACTCGCCCCGACGATAAACGGCAACACCGTGCCCAGCAGCAGCGCGATGGCCCCGACCAATCCCGCTTTGCGCGCTTCAGTGGCCTGCACTTCAAACGCCGTGGCGACGATCGCAAAGTCCCGCAGCATCGCGCCACCCATCAGACCGATGCCGGAAAACAGCGCCATATCCGCCAGACCTTTTTGTCCGCCGGTGATGGTGCCGCCAACCCAGGCCAATACCAGCCCGATGACGATGGCAATCGCCGAGCCGTGAATCCGGCCGAACGTCAGGCGCTTGGACAGCACCACGGAGATCCACATGATCACACCGACGAAAGCGAACGCCGTGACCAGACCGTTATGTTCCAGACCCTGTTCAATGAGATTCCACATATCAGCGTCCCCCCACAGTAGCGGCAGGCGGCACAATATCGACCGGTTCGTCCGGCAGTGGCTCGCCTTTGTTAGTCCGGCTGATCAAGGCAATGGTGCAGCCGCAGACTACTACGGAGCCGATCGCCGCCAGCACCGCCACCGGGCCGCCGTGCAGCGCGGTCACCACGTTCTGTTGCGCGGCCATGGCCACCACCACCGGAATGTACATGGCGCCCCAGAAGCCGACGCCCATCTCGCAATCCTTGGTCATGCCGCCGTGCCTTTGCATCCACAAGCGCGCACAGATCAACAGGATCATGGCGATGCCCACACCACCAACGTTCGACTTCACGCCCAGCAGCACACCGAGCATGTCACCCAGAATCACCCCTGCCAGCGTACAAATCGCCAACAGCGCCACACCATAAATAATCATTATTGTTGTCCTCAAAGTGCATCGTCGAAGTTGTTGTTTTTGTCCTTCGCAAGCCTGAGCTTATGGTTGGCGGCTTCCCTCCTCACGCAACAGCGCTTGCAAGGTGTCCAGACGCGCGCCGTCGAAAGCGATGGCCGTGCCTTGTTCGAACACCCGGCGCGCCAGCCCGGTGAGTACCGCACCCGGCGGCAGTTCAATGTGTAAACGGACACCACGCTCGTATGCGCTTTGCACCGTGCCGCGCCAATCCACCACCCGGCACATGTTGTAAGCCAGGTCATCACGCAGTGGCTCGACCGTGCGAATCGGCCGGGCGCGACTACCGCTCATGTAACCCAACACTGGAACCTGCAACGGCACCTGGACAAAGGCTTGCGCCAGCACCTCGGCAGGTTGCGCAAGCAACGGACAATGGGATGGCACGCTGACCGCCAAGCGCTTTGCCAAACCGGCACCGCGACCGCGAGCCAACTCGGCAACCGCTTTCATTGCCGCGTCGCTCCCAGCGATGACGACCTGGTTATCGGCATTGATATTGGCCAGGTAGACCGGCATTTGCGCGCTGTGAACCTGCGCCAACAACCCCTCTACCGTCGCCAGATCCAGACCGATAATCGCGGTCATGCCATAACCCTGAGGATAAGCCTGCTGCATCAACTCACCGCGCAAACTGACCAGACGCAGTGCATCGCTGAAAGCCAACGCACCCGCCACCACCGCCGCCGGATAGGCGCCGATGGACAGCCCGGCCACATAATCCGGCGCCGGCGCTTGCTGCAACAGCAAACGCGAGCCCGCGACCCCAGCGATCAGCAGGCAGAGCTGAACCCCACGGGTCGAGGCCAGAGACTGGGCTGAATCCAACAGCAAAACGTCCTCGCCCAGCACCTCGCTCGCCTCTCTCAGGCAAGCGTCGATCAGCGCATCCTGCGGCAAACGATGCAGCATGCCCGGCTGTTGCGCGCCCTGGCCCGGGAACACGAGCAGACTGCTCACGCTGCCTGCTCCAATGCCTGCCAAGGATCCATCACCAACCGCGCACCGCTGGCACTTTTGAGCAATACCCGCCGAGCCGAACCAGCCCATTCGCGCAAGGCAACGGCGCCGTTGGGTGTTTGTAACTGCATATCCACCGGGCAAACGGCGGCGTCCAGTTGCTTTAATAATTCCAGCGCCTGAGCACGGCTCAACGGCTGCGCAGTTTGCAGAACCAGATCGAGATCGCTGTGCTGATGCAGGGCCTCAACGCCGCTGGCCAATTCAAACCCGGCACTGCCGCTGACACCCCAGCTCAAGCCGCAAGCGTCGAGCAATGGACGCAGTTGAGCCAAGGCCTGCAATGCCGGCCAATCCCGATCCGACTCGACATGACAAAGCTCTTCCGGCCGCACTCGGCGCTGGATCGCCGTGACCGCCATCAACGTGGCGTAACGCTGCTCACGCAAACGCCCGCGCACACCGACGGCGATCTGGTCGGCGGCCGTCAACGCACGCCGCACCACAACCGGGTGACCTTCGCCCATGGCCTCAATCACCCAGGCCGGAGCATCGGCAGGCAAGTGTTCTGGAGTCAGCCCCCAGAGCAGGTCATGTGCAAGCAGCACGGTCACGTCGCTCACCACTGCTCGCGCAACAGCTGCCGAACCTTGCTCGACGCTGCTCGATTGCTGGCACCCAAACGACTGCTCAAATCATAACCACGGGCCTCGACCTCCTGAATCGCCTGAGCCAGACAATCGTTCACTCGCGCCAGGTCATTGGCCGTAGGCTGCTCAATCTGGTTGACCTGCAGGGTCTCCCACAGCAAGCCAAGGCTGGCGAAGCTGTCGATGTCATACGCCATCGGCGGCACGCTGGCAGCCAACGCTTCGAGCTCCTCGACACTGCGCAACGTCACCCGCGCCGCCGAAGCCTTGCCCATGGCATGCACCATCACACCAGGGTCGCGCAAAGCGATCAGACGATTGGCTTGATAACCATGAGCCAGAAACGCTCCGGACATGGCCTTGCCCACCAGCAAACCGATCACCGCGTGTCCGGCCATTCGCGCCCGGGCATAGCTGTCCACCGCGCCAGCCAATGCCTGATGAATGCCCAGCGCCTCTTCGCGCCGGCCATACGCCTGACTCGGCACATCGACGATCGCGATCAAGGCGCGTTTGTGCGGCTTGTCGCGATCAGCCTCAATGACTTCATCCACGGCTTTGGCCAGGCCCCAGCCTTCCAACAGACCCACTTCGCCATTGCGGGCGCGGACGAAGCGGTTATCCATGTCCGCCACTACAGCGAGGAAACGCACCGGTTGCTCGCCCAACAAACCGTCGGCGACTTTCAACGAAGCGGGCAATCCACTCACAGGCGTAGCGCCTGCACTCAAGGCCTGGAACCACTGCAAGCCTCTCAGGGAAAAAGTACTCATGAGCGCTCTCCTTGATACAGATCGCGAACCGTCGCCGGATCGATTTGCGGCTCGGCATCCAGACGGGCCAAGCGTTGCAGGAACAGATCGGCCTGACAGCTACGTTGTTCGCTCGGCAAACCCTGTTGAAGCAGATCGCTGACCTGTTGCTGAATCTGCGCCACGTCGTCGGCTACATAACGGTCCACCAAACCACTGGCAAAACGCTGTTCGCCACCGGTCAGGCTCCAGATAAATGGCCGATCACGGGAGTCGTACTCTTCAAGCCCGGCTTCCTGCTCGATCACCTGCGGACCATTGAGGCCGAGGCGTGCTTCCTGAGTCACCAACAAATAACTGCACAACCCGGCGGCAATCGACATGCCGCCAAAGCAACCGACGCTGCCCGCCACCACGCCGATCACTGGCTGGTACTGGCGAAGGTCGACAATCGCCGCGTGGATGTCGGCAATCGCCGCCAGCCCGAGGTTGGCTTCCTGCAAGCGCACGCCGCCAGTTTCCAGCAGCAACACGGCACGGGTGGCGATGCCTTTGCGGTTGTCTTCGGCCGCCAATTCCAGCGCACCGGCGATTTTCGCCCCGCCGACTTCGCCCAGGCTGCCGCCCTGAAAGGCGCCTTCGATGGCAGCGATCACCACCGGTAAACCACCGATACGGCCCTTGGCGATGACCACGCCGTCGTCGGCTTGCGGCACCACACCCTGACGAGACAGCCAGGGCGACATGACGCGCTGGAACGGATCGAGCAATTCACGAAAGCTACCGGCGTCGAGCAAGGCTTTCGCCCGCTGACGAGCACCGAGTTCGACGAAGCTACGTCTTTCAAGGCATGGGTTCAGCAAGGCTGCACTATCAGTCATGGCCGATCTCCTCGAAGCCTTGTTCCAGACGCAAACGCACCACGCCCGGCGTGGCGCCGAAATCATGAATATCGATCAACAACGCCGGTGGCGTCGATTCGTCAAACATCCGCTCGAACAGATGCTGCCAGCGTTGCGCACTGCCGTTGACCGAGGTCTGCACCTGGATCGTCAGCTTGCCGGCCTGCCCCGGCTCCATCAGCACCTCCAGATCACCGGAACCGACACAGCCCACCAGCGCCCTGCCCCTGGCCGGCTGCCCGGCGGGGAATTCAAAGGATAAGGTTTCCATCAAAATGCTCCTTGGATGAAGCCGTCGCCGAACTCGATACGATCGATAAACAGACACGCCGCGAGCAAATCCGCGCGCCACCGGGCGAGGCGTTCAACGCCAATAAGTGTTGGTCCAGCTCATGCAAACGACGGCGCCCGCCAAGACTCGCGCTGCCACCGGCGTCGAGCACTGCTTGCGCGCCGTGTTGCATGGCCAGCAAACCCGCTTCGCCCGCGCGATAGAGCACGCAGGTGTCGGCCAGTGTGGTCATGATCGCCAGCAAGGCGTCGAGCCGGGCGTTCTGCTCACCATGGCCATCGGCACGGCTGCGTTTGAGTTGTGGCAGAGCGCGCTGAATCACCGCCGGGAAGCCGAGTTGCGCTTCTTCTCGGGCTCCGCGAGCGCCGTAGCGTTGGGCGACTTGGGCACCATGGCTCAGCGGCTGCGGGGCATAACGGTCGTTGAGTAAGGCCAGTCGTGCGGAGCGCAAGGTCACGGCGCCAGCGGCGCTGGATTCAGGTTCCAGAGCGACTGCAGCGACCAACAGACCCAAGGCCCAGATCGCCCCGCGATGGGTGTTCACGCCGTTGGTGGTGGCGAGCATCACTTGCTCGCCGTCGCGGCCAATACGCCCGAGGGCTTCGCGTAACGGCAGACCGACTTCGCCAAACTCAAGCGCTGCTTCGGCCATGTCCTTGAAGGCCGACCACAAGGACAGCGCCGAAGCGTGCATCAGCCCCAGGTGCAAATCGCTGTGGGCGCCATTGCCGCGACGGTCCACCAACGCCGGTTTGGGCGACAGGTCGGCTTCGTCGATCAAGGCGTCCACCGCCAGGTCCGCCAGCCGTTCGGCCAGCGAGAGGGTTTTCGGTTGCAGGTTGAATGCGTGCATTACCAGCTCCTGAACTTGGCGGGCGGGTTGTACAAGCCACCCGACCACTCCACCAGATCGGCGACGCTTTTGGCTGCAAGCAATTCGCGCGTGGCGTCGGTGCGACGGATGCCGAGGTCTTCCGGCAGCGCGATCAAACCTTCACGGCGCATGCGAGCGGTGTCTTTCGGGTTATGCCGCAAACCGATGACGGTTACTCCGGCTACTGCGGCGATCATTGCCTGGCGTTCTTCCAGGGAACGGGCCTTGTACAGGTAGGCAATGCCTTCTTCGGTGAGCAAGTGGGTGACGTCGTCGCCATAAATCATGATCGGCGCCAGCGGCATGCCGCTTTTCTTCGCCACCTCGACCGCATCCAGCGTCTCGACGAAGGTCGGTTTGCCGCCCTCCTGAAAGGTCTCGACCATCTGCACCACGAGTTTCTTGCCGCGTTCGAGCAAAGCCTCCGGTGCATCGTCGTGACGCATGTCCAGCCAGGCCCGCGTGCCGTGACGGCGACCGCGCGGGTCATGGCCCATGTTCGGCGCACCGCCAAAACCGGCCAGGCGCCCACGGGTAACGGTCGAGGAATGTCCATCGCCATCGACCTGCAAGGTCGCGCCGATAAACAGGTCCACCGCGTATTGCCCGGCCAGCTGGCAGAACATCCGGTTCGAACGCAGCGAACCGTCGCGCCCGGTGAAGAACACGTCCGGCCGCGCGGCGATGTAGTTTTCCATCCCCAGCTCAGTGCCGAAACAATGCACGCTCTCGACCCAGCCACTTTCGATGGCCGGGATCAGTGTTGGGTGGGGGTTGAGGGTCCAGTTTCGGCAGATCTTGCCCTTGAGCCCTAGGGACTCGCCGTAGGTCGGCAGGATCAGTTCGATGGCCGCGGTGTTGAAGCCGATGCCATGGTTGAGGGACTGGACGTTGTGCTTTTCGTAGATGCCGCGAATCGCCATCATCGCCATCAACACGTGCACCGGTTTGATGTGCCGTGGGTCACGGGTGAACAGCGGTTCGATGTAGAACGGCTTGTCGGCGACCACCACGAAATCGACCCACGAGGCGGGAATATCCACGCGCGGCAGCTCGCTGACATCATCCACCAACTGGTTGACCTGGACGATCACGATGCCATCGCTAAAAGCCGCCGGTTCGATCAGCGCTGGAGTGTCTTCGGTGCTCGGCCCTGTGTAGATGTTGCCCGCGCGGTCGGCCATAAAACCGGCCGAGAGCACCACGTTGGGAATCAGGTCCACCACCAGCCGTGCATAGAGTTCGATGTAGGTGTGGATGGCGCCGATTTCCAGGAGGCCGTCTTCGAGCAACTGGCTGATGCGCAAGCTTTGGGTGCCGGCGAAAGAGAAATCCAGCTTGCGGGCGATGCCGCGTTCGAACAAGTCCAGATGCTCGGACCGGCCGACGCTGGGCATGATCATGTGCAAATCGTGCAACTTCGCCGGATCGGCCTTGGCCAGGGAGCGGGAAAGGAAGTCCGCCTGTTTCTGGTTGTCACCATCGGCGAGACCCCGCACCAGTTCGAGGCGACGCTGCTTCTCGCTGCGCCGCCGCGTCCAGCGCGAGTCGGGGGATATTATTGTTGTCATGCTCACTCCACGGGTTCGCTGTCGTGGAGCTACCTTAGGAGCGAATGATGGGGAGCATCAATCAAGCAGAGAGACGGATCGTTACGGTTAGGGTAATGGTAGAGCCCTAGATCGTTCCCATGCGCAGCAAAGGAATGCCTCACTGGACGCTATGCGTCCGCTGTTGAAAGTGACGCGGAGCGTCACGGGCTGCATTCCCACGCGGGAGCGTGGGAACGATCAAAAATCCCTGTTCAATCGTCAACGCCTGGTCATCGCCTGTTGCACATGGGCCAATAACTGCGAGGTACTTTCCAGCAACTGCGCGAGTAACGCCTCGTCCTCATCCATATAACCTTCATATTCCGCCAGATTGCGCCGTTCATGACACAAGGCGAACAATCGGACCTGGATTTTATTCACATCGGCGGTATGGATCAGACACTGAAACACTAGATAACGCTTATCAGAGCGATAGCCGCACAACCGCAAGGCAGTTAAAGCGATGGCATGAGCGGCGTTATAAGCCAAATCAAAACGGCTGGCGAAGGAGAGTTGTATTGCTTGCGCATCCTTCAAGCGGTCCATGGCCGAACGCATCAGCCCTTCACATTCCTTGCGATCGGGTGGCTCGGCTTTCAGGCCGCCGCTACGTAGAAGGTTCTCCAGGTTTTCGTTGCTGCCCATCCTTGGACTCCAAAGGGTTCTCACCTATCAGGTTGATCTTGTCCTGTTGCGCTACCCGCTGAACAAAGCTATTACCGGCCGCCAGTTTGCTCGCCCAGTCTTCAGGGGTGTACAGCGTCGGGTTGAGGGTGCGGCCTAACTGCTCTTCCATTGGCATCAGCCGCTCCATCACTTCACTGTAGTGCAGCCCTACACCGATCAGCATCAGATCTATGTCACTGGATGCGTGCGCCTGATCTTTGGCGATGGAGCCGTAGACAAATGCCCATGTCAGCTGAGCTGAAAATGGCTCCAACGCCATGCGCAGAGGCTCGGCAATACCGAAGGTCTTACGGGCAATGCCGAGCAGTTCCTGATAGATCGGACAATCGGGATTGGCTTGATAGTGGGTCTGGTTGCCCTGGCGCGTCATGTTCAGCACTCCTGCCAACTGCAGCCGCTCCAATTCGCGCATCAGGCTGCCTTTACCGACCTGAGCCCAGCGAGCAATCTGATTGGCATAAAAGCTTTGGTCGGGTTTACCAAAGAGCAAACCCAACACTTTTTGCTGTGTTGAGGTAAATAACGCGTCGCTAAGAGAGAGGCTTTGCACGGCCACAACCAATGAGTCCCAAAAAGGGAACGATAGGTCCCTTTTTGGGACTTATCAAGTTTTCAGGCACTCTGCGTCCGCTTCGGCAGTGACGCGGAGCGTCACGGGCTGCATTCCCACGCGGGAGCGTGGGAACGATCATTTATCCTGAGATCACCCTCGAACCAACCCCGCCTCCACCAACAATTCTTCCAGTCCCAACAAGTCCGGCACCTTGGCCACTTGCTCGGCGATTTGCACGGCGGCTTTTTCCAGTGGGCAGAGCGGCACGTCGACATAGCTCAACTGGCTGTCGAGTTTGTAGGAGCGGGGAATTCCCTGCACCAGCAAGGCGATGAATTTAAGTTGCGGGCGGCCGCCCAGGGCGTTGAGTACGACGATGCGTGCGCGGTCGCCGATCACGGCGTTGCTGCCGCAGGCGGATTCGAAGCTGAGCAGCGGAATGTGCCGGTCGCGCCAGGTCACCAGGCCCAGGTACCAGGGTGGCGAGTCGAGGTCGAAGGCGCCGGGTTGGTAGTCGATCAGTTCAGCGACGGCGACGTTGGGCAGGATCAGGTTGCGGTCGGCCAGGGGCAGCAGCAGCCCGGTGAGGTTGCTGGTGCGGTGATCAAGCATGGGGGTTGCTCCAAAGGGCGATGCTCTCCAACAGGACCGATTCCTGATACGGCTTGCCGAGATAGTCGTTGACGCCGATGGCCATGGCCCGGTCGCGGTGTTTTTGGCCGGTGCGCGAGGTGATCATGATGATCGGCAGGTGCTGCAATCGCGGATCGCTGCGGACCTGCATCGCTACTTCGAAACCGTCCATGCGCGGCATTTCGATGTCCAGCAGCATCAGGTCCGGGGTGTGTTCCTCCAGCAGCATCATGGCGTCGACGCCGTCCTTGGCGGTCAGCACGTTCATGCCGTGGCGTTCGAGCAGACGGCTGGTGACCTTACGCACGGTGACCGAGTCATCGACCACCATGACCAGCAGCGGTCGAAGTGGCTCGGCTTCGACCACAGACGGCTCGTCGCCATGGGCAAGACGCGGTTGCGGCAAGCGCGTCTGCATGGCGCGGATGTGTGCCAGCAAATCGAGAATCAGCACCACCCGGCCATCGCCGAGGATGGTCGCGCCGGACAAACCCTGCACCGCAGCAAACTGTGGGCCGAGGCTTTTCACCACGATTTCCCGGGTGCCAGCCATCGCATCGACTTGCACCGCAATCCGTCGTTCATTGCAATGCACCAGCAGCACCGGCAACGGCAGGCTCTGACCAAGCAGCTTCGGCTTGACCGCCGTCTGTAGCAGCTCGCCGAGGTAGCACAGTTCATAGCGCTGCCCAGCGTATTCGTAGAGCGGCGGGTCGAGTTGGTAGTAACCGTCGAGTTCGTTGGGCAGCACGCGAACGATGCCTTCAATGGTGTTCAGCGGAATCGCGTACTGGTCTTCAAAACACTGCACCATCAACGCGCGGTTGACCGACACCGTGAACGGCAGACGAATACGAAAATGCACGCCCTGCCCCTGGGTCGAGTCGATGGTCATGCTGCCGCCCAGTTGCCGGACTTCTTCGTGGACCACGTCCATGCCGACGCCGCGACCAGAGATCTGGGTGATTTTTTCGGCGGTGGAAAACCCCGGCTGCAGGATGAACTGCAGCACATCGCGGTCGCTGATCTCGAGATCCGGGTCGAGCAACCCACGTTTTATCGCCTTGCGCCGTACGGCATCCAGAGGCACCCCAGCGCCGTCATCGCGGATATCGAAGATGATGTCGCCGCCCTCGTGAGCCAGGTCCAGGGTGATCCGGCCTTGCTCCGGTTTGCCGGCGGCACGGCGCACCTCGGCGGATTCCAGACCATGGTCAACAGCATTGCGCAGCATGTGCTCCAGCGGCGCGACCATGCGTTCGAGCACGTTGCGGTCCATCTCGCCTTGAGCGTTACCCACAATGAATTCGACGTCTTTGCCCAGCTCGCTGGCGACCTGCCGGACGATCCGCTTCAGGCGCGGCACCATGCGTTCGAACGGCACCATGCGCGTACGCATCAGGCCTTCCTGCAATTCGGTATTGATCCGACCCTGCTGTTGCAACAGGTTCTCTGCGTCATGGTTGCTACGGTCGAGGGTTTCCTTGAGGTCGAGCAGGTCGGACGCCGACTCGAACAAGGCCCGCGACAGCTGCTGCAACTGCGAGTGACGGTCCATTTCCAATGGGTCGAATTCTTCGTAGCCCAGGCGTTCGGCCTCCACTTGCTGACGGCTGAGAATCCGCCCCTGGGTTTCGGTATCCAGACGGCGCAACTGGTCGCGCATCCGTTCGATGGTGGTTTCCATCTCGCTCAGGGCCACCTGGGCGTCGTTGACTTGCTGTTCGATACGACCACGGAAGATCGAGGTTTCCCCGGCCAGATTGACCAGATCATCCAGCAGCTCGGCCGAGACTTTGACCATGTCACCAGCGGCTTCGGGCTGTATCGCCGGCGACTCGGCTTTGGCCGGGGTTTGTGGCGTGGCCTCAGGTAGCGTCTGCGACTGTGAATTGTCCACAGCAGGATGCGTGAAGTCTCTGATCGCCTCGATCAACGTCTCGGCCGGCACCACCGGTTTACCTGCCCGTGCGGCATCCAGCATGTGGGCAAGCTGGTCATGGCTGCTTTGCAACAACGCGAACAACGGCGCCGTCGGTTGCAGCAAGCCGGCTGACAGGCCTTCATAAAGAAACTCCAGCTCATGGGCCAGGTCGCCAATCGGTCCGATCTCGACCATCCGCGCGCCACCCTTGAGGGTGTGCAGATCGCGCAGCAGCGTTTCCACTTCCTGACGGTTTTGCGGCTCGGCCTGCCAGCGCAACAGCGCGGCGCCGGAACTGTCGATGATGTCGAAACCCTCCTCGAGGAAGATCTCGAGTAATTCGGGGTCGTGGCCTGCCGAGTCTGGCAGGGAGATGGCTTCGACCACTTCAGCGTTCACACCGCTGCTCTGACGGAACTCGCGAATCGCTTCGATCAACTCACTCGGGTCGCTCAGCGGCTGTTGATGGTGCAGTTGATCCAGCAACACAGCCAGGCGGTCATGGCTGTATTGCAGCAGTTGCACCAGCTCGCTGGAGTGGTTGTAGCGGCGGTCGACCAAGCCTTCGTAGAGGCTTTCCAGTTCATGGGCCAGATCACCGACCGGCCCGACGTCGGCCATCCGCGCACCGCCCTTGAGGGTGTGCAGGTCGCGCTGCAACGACAACAATGGCGCAGCGTTGTCGGGCTCGTCGAGCCAACGTTGCAAGGCTTGCCCGGCGCTTTCGAGGATATCCACCGCCTCTTCGAGAAAGATCGAGACGATTTCATCATCCAGCTCCAGAGCAGCCGGCGCCTTCTCTAGCTCGGTGGTGGCGGCGCTCAGTTCGGTGATGCTCAGCGTGCGACTGCCATCGCTCCTGATCAGCCCCATGGCCGACGGGTCGAGGCTTTGATTGAGCAACTCGCGCAAGGCTTTCACACGCGCAGGCTGCGGGCTGACTTCCTGGCCCGCGGCCAGTTGATCGAGCATGCTGATCAATGCTTCATGGGCGCTGTCGGCCTCATGGAAAAACCGTTCGCTGACCGCCAGGCTGCTCTCTTCCACCGCGCCATACAGGTCGAGCAACGCTTCGCACAGCTCATCGACCGGATGCAGGTCGGCCAGATGCGCGCCCTCACCCAAGGTGGTCAGTTCATCCAGCAGCGCACTGAGTTCCTGACGCTGACCTGGATGTTGCTGCCAACGGCGCAACAGGTTTTCAGCATCGAGCAGGATGTCCATGCCCTGGGCGAGGAAATTGCTGATCAATTGCGGATCACGCTTGATCCGCAGGCCCGTGTTCGGAGAGTTGAGGATCGCTTCCAGGCGTTCGGCGAGTAGCGTCTGGGTACGTTCGATCAATGACTGCGCGCCGCTGATCTCGGCCAGAGGATCGGTCTTGAGCTGCTTCAAACTGCGGCGCAATAAACCTTCCGCTTCGAGCAGCAGCTCGACTTCATCCAGGTCCAGCGCAATCTGGTGCGCCTTGTATTCACGGGTCAGGTGATCCAGCGGTTTCGCCAGTTCGGCGATCGGCAACACACCCGCCATGTACGCGCTGCCTTTGAGGGTATGCAGCGCACGCTGCAATTCATCGCTGGCCTGCAACGGCAGGTGTTCGGCGGCTTTATCGAGAAAGCGGTTGAGGCTGTCGAGATGGGTTTCAGCTTCGTTGCGGAAGATCTCCAGTAGCTGCGGATCGAGTGCTTCCAATGCTTGCGCAGCGGCGTCCGGCACCGGCTTATCGCCCTTGGTCAACGCATGGGCACGAGCGGCCAACCGGTCGACATCATCACGCTGACGCTGGGCATTGGCGGCGAACTCGTCGATCAGTTCGGGCAACAGTTCCAGCACCTCACTCAGCAGTTGTTGCACCTGCGTCCCCGGATCGACGCTGTGCTCCAGCACGCGGTTAAGCAGGTTTTCCACCGACCAGGCCAGCTCGCCCAGCACCAGCGCACGGACCATTCGCCCACTGCCTTTCAGGGTGTGGAAGGCCCGACGCAGCTCGCTCAATGCCGACTTGTTGTCGGGGGCGGCCGACCATTGCGGCAAGTATTCGCGCAACACCTCGAGGACCTCGTAGGTCTCCTCAAGAAAGACTTCGCGCAACTCGTCATCCACCGGTTCTTCACCGACCGGGGGCGGCAGCAAGCTGCCTGGCGTATGCAGGGCCGGTGGGTTGAGGACGGAAACCGGGCTGGCCAGCACTTCGGCCAGGGACTGCACCACTTCAGGGCTGTCCAGTGCTTGCAGGTCTTGCATCACCAGGGCTTCGCTCGGACTGAGTACATCGTCGAGCAAAGGCACCAGCGGCGGGGTCGCAAAGTAGCCCAAGTCGCCCAGGCGTTCCTCGGCGACGTCCAGCAATTGCTCGCCGTGTGCCTGAGGGTCTTCGCTCAAGCGTTCAAGGTAGTACTCGATGCTGGTAATGACGTCGGCCAGGTTGTCGAGTTGCTGCCAGTCGGGCTGAGCCTGATCAACCAGCAAATGCTCGCGAATGAAGCTATTGCAGGCTTCCAGCAGACTCGCCGCACGGCTCAGCGGAATCATCGCCAGGGCACCGCGAACCTGCGTCAGCAATGGCGGCAATGGTTGCAGGTGCTGACGATCCCAGACGGCGTCAATGTAGTCGACGATCATGTCCTTGGCTTGCTGTAAACAGATATGCGCTTCTTTGATCACCAACTGGTGGATCTGGGTCAGGTCGGTGGTCGGCAGCCGGCTTTCTTCCCGGCTCTCAGGCTCCACGGTGCCGACCATCCCGGACAGGGTTGCCTCGACGTACAACAAGGCCCCGGCCACGTCCATGAGGATCGCGTCATTGGGCTCCCGCTGCCCTTGGGCCAGGCTCAGGACCACCGCCAGTTGATCGATGATCACCTTGCGCGGCTGGCCAAAACCGAGCACCGCCAGGGTGTCGGCGATTTGCCGCAGCGGCGCGAGCAGGCTGTCCAGGTCGGAGGTATGCTGGCGGTCGCTGCGCACGAACAGGTCCAGGCGCTCTTTGACCCGTACCAGTTCTTCGCACAG
>JAPLSD010000450.1 GCA_026398835.1 Pseudomonas sp. | reverse complement strand
CGACTCCCACCAGAACTGCGAAAAAGTCCAGGACCCGTACTCCCTGCGCTGCCAGCCGCAAGTCATGGGCGCTTGCCTGACCCAGTTCCGTCAGGCGGCCGAAGTGCTGAGCATCGAAGCCAACGCCGTGTCGGATAACCCATTGGTGTTCGCCGCTGAAGGCGATGTGATCTCCGGTGGTAACTTCCACGCTGAGCCTGTGGCCATGGCCGCTGACAACATGGCCCTGGCCATCGCTGAAATTGGCTCGCTGAGCGAACGCCGTATCTCGCTGATGATGGACAAGCACATGTCGCAATTGCCGCCATTCCTGGTGGCCAACGGTGGGGTCAACTCCGGCTTCATGATCGCTCAGGTGACTGCTGCGGCCTTGGCCAGCGAAAACAAGGCACTGGCGCACCCGCATTCGGTCGACAGCCTGCCGACTTCCGCCAACCAGGAAGACCACGTTTCCATGGCGCCTGCCGCCGGTAAGCGTCTCTGGGAAATGGCCGAAAACACCCGTGGCGTCCTCGCTGTAGAATGGCTCGCCGCCTGCCAGGGCCTGGACCTGCGCGACGGTCTGAAGACGTCGACCAAACTCGAAAAAGCCCGTGGCATCCTGCGCAGCAAAGTACCGTTCTACGAGAAAGACCGCTTCTTCGCTCCGGACATCAACGCTGCGAGCGAGCTGCTGGCTTCGCGTTGCTTGAACGAGCTGGTGTTGGCGAAGTTGCTGCCTAGCCTCTGATGGTGCTGATCGTTCCCACGCTCTGCGTGGGAATGCAGCCCGTGACGCTCTGCGTCACAAGAGCGGACGCAGAGCGTCCATTGAGGCATTCCCACGCAGGAGTGTGGGAACGATCTTTTCCGACAAAAATAATTAAGGACGAGAAATGCAGCAGCAAGCAAAAGGCTTGAAACGCGGGCTATCGGCTCGCCATATTCGATTCATGGCGCTGGGGTCGGCGATCGGCACCGGGCTGTTTTACGGTTCTGCCTCGGCCATTCAAATGGCCGGTCCTGCGGTATTGCTGGCGTACCTGATTGGTGGTGCGGCGGTGTTCATGGTCATGCGCGCCCTTGGTGAGATGGCTGTGCATAACCCGGTGTCCGGCTCTTTCGGCCAGTACGCCAGCACTTATCTGGGGCCGATGGCGGGCTTTATTCTTGGTTGGACTTACGCGTTTGAGATGGTCATCGTCGGCATGGCCGATGTCACCGCGTTCGGCATCTATATGGGCTTCTGGTTTCCGGAAGTCGCGCGCTGGATCTGGGTGCTCGGCATTGTGTCGGTGATCGGTGGCCTGAACCTGTGCAACGTCAAAGTCTTCGGTGAAATGGAGTTCTGGCTGTCGCTGCTCAAAGTCGCTGCCATTGTCGCGATGATCCTCGGTGGTTTCGGCATCATGCTGTTCGGTATCAGTACGGCCACACCTGGCGCTGAGACCGGCATCAGCAACCTCTGGAGTCATGGCGGCTTTATGCCTAACGGTGCCTCTGGCCTGATCGCCTCGTTTGCCGTGGTGATGTTTGCGTTCGGCGGCATCGAAATCATCGGCGTGACCGCCGGTGAAGCGAAAGACCCGCAGCATGTTCTGCCCAAGGCGATCAACGCCGTTCCCCTGCGGATTCTGCTGTTCTACGTGCTGACTCTGTTGGTATTGATGTCTATCTACCCATGGCAGCAAATCGGTAGCCAGGGCAGCCCGTTCGTGCAAATTTTCGACAACCTGGGCATCAGTTCGGCGGCGACCATCCTCAATATCGTGGTGATCTCGGCGGCGGTCTCGGCCATCAACAGTGACATCTTTGGTGCCGGCCGCATGATGTACGGTCTGGCCCAGCAAGGTCAGGCGCCGAAGGGCTTTGGCCAGTTGTCGCGCCATGGCGTGCCATGGATGACCGTGGTGGTCATGAGCGCAGCCTTGCTCGGTGGCGTGCTGTTGAACTACCTGATTCCGGAAAACGTGTTCATGCTGATCGCTTCGATTGCGACCTTCGCCACGGTCTGGGTCTGGTTGATGATTCTGGTCACTCAGGTGGCCATGCGTCGCTCGATGAGCCCGGAAGAAGTCGCGCAGCTGAAGTTCCCGGTGCCCTTCTGGCCGTATGCGCCGATGGCGGCGATTGCCTTCATGGCGTTTATCTTCGGTGTGCTGGGCTATTTCCCGGACACCCAGGCAGCCTTGATCGTCGGCGTGGTGTGGATTGCCCTGTTGGTGATCGCTTACCTGTTGTGGGTCAAACCAGCGGCAGGGCAGGCGGCACAGGTGTCCCGCGATCTCTCTTTGTCCCATCGATAACTTAACGGAGGCCTCGGATGAAAACTCTCTGGCAACACTGCCACGTCGCAAGCATGGCGCAGGGCAATTACTCGATCATCGAGGATGCCGCCATCGTGACGTCAGGAGCGCACATAGAGTGGATCGGCCCGCGCAGTGAACTGCCGGCTGGCGAGTACCCTGAGGCGCATGACCTCGCCGGAGCCTGGGTCACGCCGGGCCTGATCGACTGCCATACCCATACGGTGTTCGGCGGTAATCGCAGCGGCGAGTTCGAGCAGCGTCTGCAAGGCGTGAGCTATGCCGAAATCGCCGCGGCCGGTGGTGGCATCGCCAGCACCGTGCGTGCGACTCGCGCCGCCAGCGAGGACGAATTGTTCGCCAGCGCGCATAAACGCTTGAAGAGCTTGCTGCGCGACGGCGTCACCAGCGTCGAGATCAAGTCCGGCTATGGCCTGGACCTGGCCAGTGAACGCAAGATTCTGCGGGTGATCCGTCGTCTGGGTGCCGAGTTGCCGGTCAGCGTGCGCAGCACCTGCCTGGCCGCTCACGCCTTGCCGCCGGAATACGCGGATCGCGCGGATGACTACATCGATCACATCTGCACCGAAATGCTCCCGGCGCTGGCCGCTGAAGGGCTGGTGGATGCTGTAGATGCGTTTTGCGAATACCTGGCGTTTTCTCCTGCTCAGGTCGAGCGGGTGTTCATCGCCGCGCAAAATCTCGGTTTGCCGGTGAAACTGCACGCCGAGCAGTTGTCGTCCCTGCATGGCTCGAGCCTGGCGGCGCGTTATCACGCATTGTCGGCTGACCATCTGGAGTTCATGACCGAAGACGACGCCATCGCCATGGCCAAGTCCGGCACCGTCGCCGTGCTGTTGCCGGGAGCGTTCTACTTCTTGCGCGAAACCCAGCTACCGCCGATGGAGGCCTTGCGCAAACACGGCGTGAAAATCGCCATCGCCAGCGACCTCAACCCAGGCACCTCGCCGGCGTTGTCGGTGCGGCTGATGCTGAACATGGCCTGCACCTGTTTTCGTATGACCCCGGAAGAGGCCTTGGCCGGTGCGACCATTCATGCGGCCACAGCGCTCGGCATGGACAAAACCCATGGCTCGCTGGAAGTCGGCAAGGTGGCGGATTTCGTCGCCTGGCAGATCGATCGTCCGGCGGACCTGGCGTATTGGCTGGGCGGCGACCTGGATAAACGCGTCGTGCGTCACGGCGTCGAAGTCACGATTTAGGAGAATGGCTGTGGATAAGGTTCTGAACTTCAAACAAGGCCGGGTGCCATTGCTGATCAGCATGCCCCATGCCGGCCTGCGTCTGACGCCTGCGGTAGAAGCCGGGCTGATTCCTGAGGCGCAAAGCCTGCCGGATACCGACTGGCATATTCCGCAGCTCTATGAGTTCGCTCAAGCGTTGGGTGCCAGCACCCTGGCGGCCGAGTACTCGCGGTTCGTCATCGACCTGAACCGGCCTTCCGACGACAAGCCTTTGTATGTCGGCGCCACCACCGGTTTGTACCCGGCGACGCTGTTCGACGGCGTGCCGTTGTTCCGCGAAGGGCTGGAGCCAACTGCCGAGGAACGCGCCCGTTATCTCGAGCAGGTCTGGACGCCGTATCACTGCACCTTGCAACAAAAACTGGCACGGCTGAAGGCCGAATTCGGCTATGCGCTGCTGTTCGACGCGCATTCGATCCGCTCGGTGATCCCGCACCTGTTCGAAGGGCAACTGCCGGACTTCAACCTCGGCACCTTCAATGGCGCCAGCTGCGATCCGCAACTGGCCAGCCAATTGGAAGCCATCTGCGCCCGGCACACGGACTACAGCCATGTGCTGAATGGTCGTTTCAAAGGCGGCCACATCACCCGGCATTACGGCAACCCGGCCGAAAACATCCATGCGGTGCAGCTTGAGCTAGGGCAACGCACTTACATGGAAGAGATCGAGCCATTCCGTTATCGCCCTGATCTGGCCGCGCCAACTCAGGTAGTGCTCAAGGAATTGCTGCAAGGGTTGCTGGATTGGGCGCAGAAGCGTTATAGCGAATAGTATGAAAGATCGTTCCCACGCTCTGCGTGGGAATGCCGCCCTGGACGCTCTGCGTCCACCTTCGGTCGAGCTCAACAGCCCCCAATTTCTCCAAGGACATGCTCATTGCACCATTCGGGTTTATGATGCCGGACGGCAGAATAATAGAAGTCCCCACAGGGATGACCTCGACCCCTTACGGAGCGCGCAATGCAGACTTTGTTCCCGCAGATCAAACCCCACGCCCGGCACGATCTGGCCGTCGATGAAACTCACACGCTGTACGTCGACGAAAGCGGTTCACCGAAAGGTTTGCCGGTAGTGTTCATCCACGGCGGCCCCGGCGCCGGATGCGATGCGCAGAGTCGCTGTTACTTCGATCCGAACCTGTATCGCATTGTCACCTTCGATCAGCGCGGTTGCGGTCGTTCGACGCCTCACGCCAGCCTTGAAAACAACACTACCTGGGATCTGGTCGCCGACCTTGAACGGATTCGCCAGCACTTGGGCATCGAAAAATGGGTGCTGTTCGGTGGCTCCTGGGGTTCGACCCTGGCGCTGGCCTACGCGCAAACTCACCCGGAGCGGGTCCACGGGTTGATCCTGCGGGGGATCTTCCTTTGCCGTCCGCAGGAAATCGAATGGTTCTACCAGGCCGGTGCCAGCCGACTGTTTCCGGATTACTGGCAGGACTATGTGGCACCGATTCCGCTGGATGAGCGCAATGATTTGCTCACGGCTTTCCACAAGCGCCTGACCGGCAACGACCAGATCGCCCAGATGCACGCGGCCAAAGCCTGGTCGATGTGGGAAGGTCGTACTGCAACCTTGCGTCCCAATCCGATGGTCGTTGAGCGCTTCTCCGAGCCGCAGCGTGCGTTGTCGATTGCCCGGATCGAATGCCACTACTTCACTAACAATGCCTTCCTTGAGCCCAACCAGCTGATTCGCGACATGCAGAAGATCGCCCATTTACCGGGTGTGATCATCCATGGTCGTTACGATGTGATCTGCCCGCTGGATAACGCCTGGGAGCTGCATCAGGCTTGGCCCAACAGCGAGCTGCAAGTCATTCGCGATGCCGGTCACGCGGCGTCCGAACCTGGAATTACCGATGCGCTGGTGCGCGCGGCCAGCCACATGGCCCGGCGCTTGCTCGACCTGCCGCCTGAAGAAGCATGAAGGGCCTGCTACAACGCGTGCGTGGCGCGCGAGTCGAAGTGGCGGGGGAGATTGTTGGCGCGGTCGACCAGGGGTTGCTGGTGCTGGTGGCAGTCGAACCCGAGGACACTCGGGCCAACGCCGACAAATTGCTGAATAAGCTGCTTAACTATCGGGTGTTCAGTGATGCTGAGGGCAAGATGAACTTGTCTTTGGCCGATGTCGGTGGCGGATTGTTGTTGGTGTCGCAGTTCACTCTGGCAGCCGACACCAAAAGCGGTTTGCGCCCGAGCTTTTCCACAGCCGCGACTCCTGCGTTGGGTGAAGAGCTTTTTGATTATTTAGTTGCACGGGCGCAACAGTTGCATGGCAATGTGGCATCAGGGATATTTGGCGCGGACATGCAGGTGCATTTGGTCAATGATGGCCCGGTAACCTTCCTGTTACAGACCTGAAAGCGCTTGAAACATCTTTTTAAGCCTTTTTTGGCCGAAAACAGGGGTTTTCCGCGATAAATACTTTGTTACCCCTGATGCGTTGTAACGCGGCCTACTAGATAATCGCGCGCTACGGGGATCAGCGTTCGTTGGTCCATTTTGACTTAGGTAGAGACTTGTCCGG
>JAPLSD010000062.1 GCA_026398835.1 Pseudomonas sp. | reverse complement strand
GGTCAAGGGTGGCGACTACGGCATCGACCAGGTTGTCGGTGCCGATATCGTCAGCGCCTATGGCGGCACGGTCAAGGTGCTGGGGCTGGTTGAGAACAGCTCGACCACCGCGATTGTCGCGAAGATCCGCAACAACTGAAACTACGCGGTCACTGTGGCGAGGGAGCAAGCTCCCTTGTCACAGGTCTGTGTCAGGCCAGCGTTTACCGCGCAACGCTCCTCGGCACCATCTTCTTCAGCAACTGCCTGGCCTTGCCGGTCAGGCGCTTGAAACCCGAGTCCTTGCCCGGTTGGCTCAAGCCTTGCTGCCTGAGCCAGTCCTTCCAGCGAATCCGCTCATCGCGCACCAGCCAGCCTTCCTGCCGGGCAAAGCTTTCTGCCAGATACAGTCCGCGTGTACTGGCCGGGTGTAGCTGATCCTTTTTCAAGATATAGAGCTCGGCCAGAGGTTGACCATCCTCAAGCGGCATCAGGTACAGGTCAGGCCGTTTGCGGTCCAGACGAGCGACCAGTTGATCGCCCTCCAGACGCTCATCGACGTGGAACAGGCTCAGGGACTTGGCCTCTTTCGGCACATCCAGTCGCAAATCGTAAATCAATTGCAGCGAAGCCGTGGGCAGGTGAACGTAGGCTCTTGGCCGTTCGATCAGTTGCATGCTGGCGCAACGCACCGGACGCGCAGAACCGGAAAGTGGCGTCAGGCGAAAGGGCAGGGCTTCGCGGTAATGCAGCGCAGTCGAATAGGGTGCCGGCAGCCAAGTGTCGTTGAAGCGCCCGTTGAGCCAGCCTTCCGGGGTTTCCAGCAAACACTCTTCAGCAATCTCCTGAATCGCGGTGTGCAGCGGCAGGTTCAATTCGTGGGCCGGCACATAACCGGAGATCAGCTTTAGTACTACATCGCCACGGTCCTGGCGCCGTTGACGAACCAGGACCCAGTAATCGCGATTCTGCCAATGCAGGGTCAGGCGAACTGAAACCCCGAGGTTGGCCAGTTCGAGAGAAAAAAGCTCGGCGTCAGCAACCGTCACCGGACGACGACGCTGCAAGGTCTGCGAAAAATTGAGCGGCATCCCGATGCTGTGATAGCTCAGGCCTTCGGGAGTCGCTTGGACGATCAACGGCAGGGTTTTGAAGTTGCTGGGGTTCTTTCTAATGAGCGTGCGCGACATCTCAGCTCCTTCTTGCGTCGGGGGCGGCGTCAGTTTCTGAGCAAAACCTGCGCGACAGTCGCCACATTGTGGGCGAGGTGCAGCGGATTAATGGTCCCGACAATAGCACTGGCGACACCGGGATGCTCAAACAGCAACTCAAAACTGGCGCGGACCGGGTCGACACCCGGGCTCAAGCAGGCATGACCGCTGGCCAACGCCTTTTTCACCAGAATGCCTTTGCCGTGGACGGCAGCATAGTCGATGACCGACCGCTCAGCCTGTTCGTTGAGATTGTAGGTGACCATGGCGCAATCGCCTTGTTCCAGGGCCTTCAATCCGCCGTCGACGGTTTTGCCGGAAAAGCCAAAGCCGCGAATTTTTCCTTCACGTTTCAGCTCGGCAAGCGTCTGGTAGACCTCGCTGTTGTTGAGGATTGCGAGGTCGTTGCCGTCCGAGTGCACCAGCACCAGATCGATAAAATCGGTTTCCAGGCGTTGCAGGCTGCGTTCGACCGAGAAGCGTGTGTGTTGGGCACTGAAGTCGTGGTGTGACAGGCCATCGACGAACTCTTCACCGACCTTGCTGACGATCACCCAGTCCTGGCGCTGGCCGCGCAACAGCGGACCAAGGCGTTCTTCGCTGCGGCCATAAGCGGGGGCCGTGTCGATCAGGTTGATGCCCAGGTCGCGAGTCAACTTGAGCAGCATGCACGCGTCGTTATCGTCGGGAATCTGGAAGCCATTGGGGTACTTCACCCCTTGGTCGCGACCGAGTTTGACGGTGCCCAGGCCCAACGGCGAGACCAACAGGCCAGTGCTGCCGAGGGGGCGATGCAAATCGTGCAAGGTCGGTTGGCTCATGGCAACAATTGCTCCCAGGCGGGTTGTGCCATCGGCGGTTTCGGCAGTTCGGGCAAGGCCGCCGGGTGACTTGGCTGGATGCCATCACGGTCCAGTGCGGCCAGCACACGATCAGCGAAGTCCGGCGCCAGGGCCAGCTTGGTTGGCCAGCCCACCAGCAGGCGATCCTGTTCGGCGAGGAAGGCGTTGTCTGGTCGGGTCAGGCCCGATTGCGCCGGTTCTGCCCGATCAACCCGCAAGGTCGCCCATTGCGCCTGGCTCAGGTCGACCCACGGCAGCAGGCTGCCGAGTTCTTTCTGCGCGGCGGCGATTTGCGCGGCCGGTTCACGGGCGACGCCTTCGGCTTCGGCAATATCACCGCCCAGATACCAGACCCACTGACCATCGGCCGCCGGGTGCGTGGTGACCGTGATCCGCGGCTTAGGCCCACCGCCCAGACAGTGGGCGTACAGCGGTTTCAGGGTCGGACCTTTGACGATGATCATGTGCAATGGCCGACGTTGCATTGCCGGTTGGCTCAGGCCCAACGCCTTGAGCAAATCGGCATTGCCGGCACCAGCGCTGAGAACGATGCGTTGTGCGCGGATTTCCCGCCCATCGACCCGCAGGCCGACCAGTTCGCCGTTTTCCTGCAAGGGTTCGATGGTCTGACCTGCCAGCAGGCCATCACCCGCCAGTTCGGCGAGGCGCTGGATCAGGCTCGGCACGTCGACCACCAGCTCGGCCAGACGATAGACCTTGCCCTTGAAGCGGCGGTCTTGCAGGGCCGGTGGCAACTGATCGCCTTTGACCTGATCGACTCGCCCGCGCACTGCTTTACTGGCGAAGAAGCTGGTGAGGTTGCCGGCAATCGTGCCCGGGGACCAGAGATAGTGGGCTTCAGAGAGCAGGCGTACGCCGGACAGGTCCAGCTCACCATTACCGGACAAGGCTTCGCGCCAGCGACGTGGCATGTCGGCGATGGCTTCCGAGGCCCCGGTCAGCGCACCGTGCAACGCGTATTTGGCGCCGCCATGGATGATCCCCTGGGACTTCACGCTTTGCCCGCCGCCGAGGCTGGCACTTTCCACCAGCACAGTCGAAAAGCCCTGGCGCCGCAGGCGTGCATTCAGCCAGAGGCCAGCAACCCCGGCGCCGACAATCAGAACGTCGGTGGAAATAACGGATGGCATGCAGCGACCTCAGTGTTCAAGACTAGGGGCGCAGTATACATATTCATGTCGAGGGCAATCCCCCTGCGAAAAGCTCGTTTTCTAGTGTCCGGCCGTTTTCGAGAACAGCTGAATCACCACCACGCCCAGCACGATCATGCCCATGCCGATGATGGCCGGGATATCGAGTTTCTGCCCGTAAATAAACAACGCCGCAATGCTGACCATCACGATGCCCATGCCGGCCCAGACCGCGTAGGTCACGCCAACGGGGATGGTGCGCACCACCAGGGTCAGCATCCAGAAGGCGATGCCATAACCGACAATGATCAACAGCAGGGGGATCGGGGTGCTAAGGCCTTTGACCGCTTTCATCGAAACGGTGGCGATCACTTCGGCACAGATGGCAATGGCCAGATAGTAGTAAGCGTTCATGGGCGGTTCCTCGTGTTTTGGCCTGTTTGATGAGGTCGGCATTCTAGAGACTATTGAGATGGGGTAAAGTCATTACCTATCTGGTTTGAAGATGGGTTGGGTCATGAGCGTGCAGTGGAATCTGGAACAGATCCATTTGTTTGTCAGCGTCGCCGAACAACGCTCGTTTTCGGCGGTGGCCCGAGACCAGCGCAAGGCGCAGTCGGCGGTCAGCAGTGCCATTGCGTTGCTGGAGGAGGATCTTGGCGTCAGCCTGTTCGACCGCAGCAGCGGTCGTCAGCCGAAATTGACCGAAGCGGGCCATGCCCTGCTCGAAGAGGCC
>JAPLSD010000852.1 GCA_026398835.1 Pseudomonas sp. | reverse complement strand
AGGCATGGACGGCAATCCGCTGTCCGGTACGAAGGATCGCAATGGCAACCTGCTGAGCAGCGACATGGAGCCGGAAGAAACCACCAACTACGAAATCGGTACCAAATGGGATCTGCTCAATGATCGCTTGTCGCTGACCGCCGCGATTTTCCGTACTGAGAAAGAAAACGCCCGGGTTCAGGTTGACACTACTTCCTTCGAGAACGTCGGCAAGACCCGTGTTGACGGCATCGAACTGTCGGCCACCGGCAAGCTCACCGACAAGTGGCAGGTCTTCGCCGGTTACAGCTACCTCGACGGCAAACAAGTGGATGGCGGCACGCTGGACAAGGCCAGCGATGGCAATCAACTGCCTAACACCCCGAAAAACAGCGCCAGTGTGTGGACAACCTACGCCGTCACTCAGAAGCTGACCGTTGGCGGCGGTGCGTTCTATGTCGACGACGTGTTCGGCAGTGTGGCCAACACCACGATGGTTGACTCCTATGTCCGCTACGACGCCATGGCCAGCTACAAAGTGAGCAAAAACCTCGACCTGCAACTGAACGTGCAGAACCTGACCGACGAGACGTACTACGACAAAGCCTTCGCGACCCACTTCGCCAATCAGGCGCCAGGGCGTACGGCATTGCTGAGCACCAACTTCCACTTCTAATAGAGTCGCAAGCTCGAGAAGCCCTGCTCATGTTCATGAGCGGGGCTTTTGTGCGTAATAACGAATGCTTCTCGACAACACACGGCATAATGCGCGCCGTAATGATTATTTTTGAATGAGTAAGGCGGTCGACGTGTTGAAGAAAACACTGTTCCAGCTGCACTGGTTTTTCGGCATCAGCGCCGGACTGGTCCTGGCCCTGATGGGTATCACCGGAGCCACGGTGTCGTTTCAGGACGAGATCCTGCGCGCGCTCAACCCGTCGGTGCTGCACGTCGAGAAGCGCGCTGCCGGTGTGTTGCCGCCTGTTGAGTTGGTGGAAAAAGTCGAAGCCGCTGAAGGCATAAAGGTCTCGATGCTCTGGGTCGAAACCGACAGCGGCAACGCCGCGCGGGTGTTCTTCACGCCACCGCCCGGAGAACGTCGCGGTCAGATGCGCTACTTCGACCCGTACACCGGCGACTTCATGGGTAATGCCACGGGTCAGGACTTCTTTGGCCTGATGCTGCAGTTGCACCGTTTTCTGGCGATGGGCGATACCGGTCGGCAAATCACCGGCGCCTGCACGCTGATTCTGATTTTTTTCTGTCTGTCCGGCCTCTATCTGCGCTGGCCGCGTCAGGTCGCCAGCTGGCGCGCCTGGCTGACCCTCGACTGGGCCAAAAAAGGCCGCAGCTTCAATTGGGACCTGCATTCGGTGGCCGGTACCTGGTGCCTGATTTTCTATCTGCTGGCAGCGCTGACCGGGTTGTCCTGGTCTTATGAGTGGTACAACAAGGGGCTGAACAAGCTCCTCTCCGACACGCCGCAAAATGAGCGGGTCAAGGGTGGTCGCGGTGCCCCGCCTTCAGGTCCGGCACCCATCGCCGATTACAGCGCGATGTGGAGCAGCATCTACAGCGCCGCCGGCCCAGGCTTGAGCGCCTACAACATCCGCATGCCGCCAGTGGCTGGGCAACCGGCGACAGTATTCTACTTGTTGAAGAACTCACCTCACGACCGTGCGCTGAACCAGATCATGCTCGATCCGGCCAACGGCACTGTCAGCCGCCATGATCGCTACGCCGACAAGAGCTTCAAGGCACAGCTGCTGACCAGCATTTACGCGCTGCATGTTGGCAGTTACTTCGGGATTGTCGGGCGCATTCTGCTAACCCTCGCCGCCCTGACCATGCCGCTGTTCTTTATCACCGGCTGGCTGTTGTACCTGGATCGTCGACGTAAGAAACGCCAAGTGAAGGACGCTCGCAAAGGTCTGGAAAAAAACAGCAGCGATGCACCGGCATGGCTGATTGGTTTTGCCAGCCAGAGCGGCTTTGCCGAACAACTCGCGTGGCAGACCGCCGGCCAATTGCAAGCAGCGGGGGTGCCGGTCAAGGTGCAACCGCTGGCGGATGTCAGCGAGCGGGACTTGCGCGAGTCAAACCACGCCTTGTTCGTGGTCAGCACCTTCGGCGACGGCGAAGCGCCGGACAGTGCCCGCGGCTTCGAGCGCAAAGTGCTGGGGCGCGCGTTGACGCTGGACGGACTCAAGTACGCAGTGCTGGGCCTCGGTGATCGGCAGTATCAGCACTTCTGTGGATTTGCTCGCCGTCTGCACGCCTGGCTCACG
This sequence comes from Pseudomonas sp., assembly GCA_026398835.1. Lineage (GTDB taxonomy): Bacteria > Pseudomonadota > Gammaproteobacteria > Pseudomonadales > Pseudomonadaceae > Aquipseudomonas. The sequence goes on along the minus strand of JAPLSD010000852.1, from coordinate 3,029 downwards.
GAGCATGGCGGCACCACGTTGTTCGCTCCGATTGAAGTCGACAGCGGCGACCCCTACGCCTTGCGACACTGGCAGCAGCAACTCGGTCAGCTGACCGGGTATGCACCGGTGGACACCTGGCAGGCACCGAGTTTCGACAACTGGACGCTGAGCCAGCGCAGGTTACTCAACCCCGACAGCAGTGGCTCAGGTGTGTACTTGCTGGGCCTGACCGCACCAACCGCCAGCAGTTGGTTGGCCGGTGATCTGGTGGAAGTGCGGCCACGCAATAGCAGCGCTGCCGTCGAGTATTTTCTGAAGGGGCTGGGCCTCGCGGCGACCACTCCCGTACAACTCGATGGTTTGCAGGAAACCCTGGCGCAGGCGTTGGCAGGTCGCCAGTTACCAGAGAATCGTGCCCATCTGGTCGGCCTGCATGCCCAGGCATTGGTCGATGCGCTGGTGCCGCTGGCCATGCGCGAATACTCGATTGCCTCGATCGCCAGCGACGGCCTGTTGGAACTGATCGTGCGCCAGGAACGTCACGCCGACGGCAGCCTGGGCCTGGGCTCTGGCTGGCTGACCGAACATGCGCCGCTGGGCGCGGCCATCAGCCTGCGAGTACGGCGCAACAGTGGTTTCCACCTGCCTGCCGAGCCTCGGCCGTTGATCCTGTTGGGCAACGGCACAGGACTGGCGGGGCTGCGCAGCCTGCTCAAGGCACGAATCGCCGACGGCCAGCAACGCAACTGGCTGCTGTTTGGTGAACGCAACATCGAGCACGACTTCTATTGCCGGGACGAGCTGCACGAATGGCTGGCGTGCCGCGATCTGGTACGTCTGGATCTGGCGTTCTCACGGGATCAGGCAGAGAAGATCTACGTGCAGGATCGACTGCGTAATGCCGCCGACGAATTGAAAAAATGGCTGGCCGACGGTGCCGCGATTTATATCTGCGGCAGTTTGCTAGGGATGGCAGCGGGGGTGGATCAGGTGCTCAATGAGCTGCTGGGGGCTGAAGAGGTTGAGAAGCTGATTGAGCAAGGGCGTTATCGACGGGATGTTTATTGATCGGCTCTAAGCTCAAAAGGTAGATGATCGTTCCCACGCTCCCGCGTGGGAACGATCTACAGAGCCATCAAACCGGCTGCAGCTTCTGCTCAAACACCGCCACCCCATCGAGATCGCAGGCCTGCATCAGCCGACGGCGGCCCGGATCGAATTCACTCATGCTGTTTCTCCCTCGACACTCTATAAGGGAAGGTGTAGGAGCAGCCGGTCGACGCTCGATTGGTCCGGGCGGCGTTCCGACGATGGACGTTAACGATAACGCGTGTTTTCTGAATAAACGCGTCGCCCTTGAGCCCATCGCGAGCAAGCTCGCTCCACAGGTTTACGCCTTGACCGGCTCCAGCACCAACTCAACCGCCTCAGGCCGCTTGATCAGCGCATACGTCACCGCCGTCAACAAACTCCCCGCAACAATCGCCATCAGATACAACAACGCATGGTTGATCGCATTCGGGATCAGCATCACGAAGAGCCCACCGTGGGGCGCCATCAGCTTGCAACCGAAGTACATCGACAGCGCGCCGGTCAATGCCCCGCCCGCGATGCTCGCCGGGATTACCCGCAACGGATCCTTGGCGGCAAACGGAATCGCCCCTTCGGAGATAAAGCACAGGCCCAGCACGAACGCCGCTTTGCCGGCTTCACGCTCGCTCTGGGCAAACTTGCGGCGGGCGATGAAGGTGGCGATGCCCATACCAATCGGCGGCACCATACCGGCAGCCATGACCGCGGCCATCGGCGCATAACTTTGCGACGCCAACAGGCCAACCGAGAACGCATAGGCGGCTTTGTTGATCGGCCCGCCGAGGTCGACACACATCATGCCGCCGAGCAACACACCGAGCAGAATCGCGTTGGTGGTGCCCATGCTGTCGAGGAAATGGGTCAGACCTTCAAGCAACCCGGCAACCGGTTTACCCACCACGTAGATCATCACCAGCCCGGTGAACAGGCTCGCCAGCAACGGGATGATCAGGATCGGCTTCAACGCTTCGAGACTTTGCGGTAAACGGGCCCAGCGATTAATCGCTTGGGCGGCGTAACCGGCGATGAAACCGGCAATGATCCCGCCGATAAAACCCGCCCCCAGGGTGCTGGCCAGCAAACCGCCAATCATCCCCGGCGCCAGGCCCGGACGGTCGGCAATCGAGTAGGCGATGTAACCCGCCAGCAGCGGCACCATTAGTTTGAACGCGGTCTCGCCACCGATCTGCATCAGCGCCGCGGCCAGTGTGCCGGGCTCTTTGAACGCGGTGATGCCGAAGACGAACGACAGTGCAATCATCAATCCGCCGGCCACCACCATTGGCAACATGTACGACACGCCGGTCAGCAGGTGTTTGTAGGCGCCCGTCTTCTCTTGCTTGGCCGGGCCCTTGGCGCCAGTCGAAGCACTTTCCTGTTTACCTTCAGCCAGAGCTTTATTCAGCGTGGCTTCGGCCTGTTTCAAGGCGATGCCGGTGCCGCAGCGGTAAATCTTCTTGCCGGCAAAACGTTCGGTGGCGACCTCGATGTCCGCCGCCAGCAACACCACATCGGCGTCGGCAATTGCCGCCGCGCTCAAGGGCGTGCGCGCACCGACCGAGCCCTGGGTTTCCACTTGCAGGTCATAGCCAAGACGCTTGGCCGCTTGCTGCAAGGCCTCGGCCGCCATAAAGGTGTGAGCGACGCCGGTCGGGCACGCGGTCACGGCAACCAGTCGCGGCGCGCTTTTACTGACGGCTGCAGGCTCGGCAACCACTTCGGGCGCGACATAGGTCTGTGCCTCTTGTGCACCGCGTCGCAACACGGCTTCGACGTCTTGCAGGGCTTGAGCCGGGGTACTCTGGAACACCCGCTTACCGACGAACCGCAACATATCCACAGGCGCGCTGCTGACCACCAGCACCCACTCGGCGGCTTCGATAGTCGCGGCCGACAACTGACGCTCCGGATGGGCAGCATCATGCACTTCGACACTGGTGCTCCAGCCCTGGCGT
>JAPLSD010000683.1 GCA_026398835.1 Pseudomonas sp. | reverse complement strand
CAACCCGCGAATTCCCAGGTCGATGGAGAAGGCCAGCGCTCGGGGCATCAGCCCGGCTGGACGTAGCGGCAGGTCGATGCCTTCCGGCGTCTCGACCTGATACCGAGTGTCCAGTGGCGGGTGCAGCAGCGTTTTGCGTGGCAGTGCTGAAGTCTGGATCATGGGCAACTTGGTTGGTGGCCTGAGGATCAATACTCGTTTGATGCTAGCAGTGTCCGAGGGCCAAACCACATAACTATGTATGACAAACAATGCAGCCGGTAATGATTGAATGCAGACATCGCTGGTCGGGCCAACCCATGAACGCCTAGACTTTGCCGGTCTTTAGATCAGGAATAGCCCGTGACCTCCATCTTCTGGTACGACTATGAAACCACCGGCATCAATCCGCGCTGCGACCGTCCGTTGCAAGTTGCAGGGATCCGCACCGATGCCGAGCTCAATGAAATAGGTGAGCCGGTCAATCTCTACTGCCAGCCGAGCGACGACATCCTGCCGCACCCCGCGGCCAGTATGATCACCGGTATTACCCCGAGCCGACTGGCTGAGCAGGGCCTGAGCGAAGCCGAGTTCATGACCCGGGTTCACGCGCAACTGGCGGCCCCCGGTACCTGTGGCGCCGGTTACAACACCTTGCGCTTCGACGATGAGATGACCCGCTACAGTCTGTATCGGAACTTTTTCGACCCTTATGCCCGCGAGTGGCAGGGCGGTAACAGTCGCTGGGATCTGATCGATGTGGTTCGCACCGCGTATGCACTGCGCCCACAAGGCATTGTCTGGCCTGAAGAGGACGGCCGCGTCACCCTGAAACTCGAGCGCCTGACCGCTGCCAATGGCATCGACCATGGCCAGGCTCACGATGCATTGTCCGATGTGCGGGCGACGATCGCCCTGGCACGGTTGATTCGCGACAAGCAGCCGAAGCTGTATGACTGGCTGTTCCAGTTGCGCAGCAAACAAAAGGTCATGGACCAGATAAAACTGTTGCAGCCGATGGTGCATATTTCGGGGCGGTTTTCCGCTGCCCGACATTACGTCGGCGTGGTGCTACCGCTGGCTTGGCACCCGCGTAACAAAAACGCCCTGATCGTTTGCGATCTGCATCTGGACCCGCAAGGGTTACTGGATCAGAACGCCGAAACCTTGCGTCAGCGGCTGTACACCCGTCGCGACGATCTGGCGGAAGGCGAGTTGCCGGTTCCGCTCAAGCTGATTCATATCAACCGCTGTCCAGTAGTGGCCCCATTGTCTGTATTGCGGGCCGAAGATCAGCAACGGCTGCAATTGGATATGGCGCACTATCAGGCCAGGGCGCTGCGGCTAAGTGACTCACCAGAAGTTTGGCGGGATAAAGTCCAGGCCATTTATGCCAACGAGGACTTTGCCCCCAGCCAGGACCCTGAGCAACAGTTATACGATGGTTTTGTGGGGGACCGGGATCGTCGTTTATGCGAGCAAGTCAGGACCGCTGACCCTGCTCAGTTAGCACAACAACAATGGTCGTTCGATGATGAGCGTTTGCCGGAACTATTATTCCGCTACCGCGCTCGTAACTTTCCAGACACCTTGAATGATGAGGAGCGGGCGCGCTGGCGATTATTCTGTCAGAAACGTTTGTCAGCACCTGAATGGGGCGCTCCAAATACCTTGAGCACTTTTAATGAAGCCACCGTTGAATTAACGGCAAGTGCTACATCGGTTCAGCGTCAGGTGCTCAATGAGTGGAGTGATTATGCTCAGTCGTTACGCAAGCGCTTGAGCCTTTGAGATCAGTGAGTTCTTTTGCCTGAATCGCAGGCATAAAAAAACGCCAGCTAGCTGGCGTTTTTTTTGGTCGCAAACAGGCTGCGACGGGTGTTTCACTTAGCCCAACAGGGTAGCCCAGCCTTCAACCACGTCACCGCCCCACTTGGCTTTCCACTCTTTCAGAGTTTTGTGGTTGCCACCTTTGGTTTCAATGACTTCGCCATTGTGCGGGTTTTTGTATTGTTTAACCTTGCGAGCACGTTTGGTGCCGGTAGTTTTCACGGCGCCACGTGGTGCTTTGCTGGTTTTGGATTCTGGGTCCAGCAGCGCAATGATGTCGCGCAGGGATTTGGAGTATTCGCCCATCAGGGTGCGCAGTTTGCCTTCGAATTCCAGCTCGGTTTGCAGTTTGTCGTCTTGGGACAGATTCTTCAAACGGGCTTGCAGCTCTTTAATAGCTTCTTCGGTGGCGCGGTATTCGTTGATCAAGGACATGAGGACTACCTTATGTTGGGCGCTGGGTGACAAGGTTACAGTGCCGCAATAATAGGCAGACCGTTTCAGCAAGTAAACATATAAGCAGACTTTATTTATTTTAATAAGACGGTTTGGCGAAAAAGATTCCAAGGCTCAGTTAAATAGTGTGATGACGTCATCACCGATAGTCACATTAGAAATCTTACGCAGTTGTAGGAAAGGTCCTTGCGGATCTTGGGCATAGCGCAAGGGCGGTGCGCAGGTTGTCGGCGTCTGACAAACCCACAGAACAAAGCGTCAGGAGTACTGCAGTTTTGCCGCGCAATGGCTAGAATGGCCACCTTTGCGAAGTTCTGGAGTTTCCCCCCTCATGCGCACTTTTCGGTTGGTGATTGCTTGCCCAGACCGCGTCGGCATCGTTGCTAAAGTCAGTAACTTTCTGGCGTCCCATAACGGTTGGATCACCGAAGCGAGCCATCACTCGGACAATCTCAGTGGTTGGTT
>JAPLSD010000489.1 GCA_026398835.1 Pseudomonas sp. | reverse complement strand
CGCAGGCGCGCACGCAGCGGTTGCAGACGATGCACTTGCTCGGGTCGTAGTCGAAGTAAGGGTTGGAGGTGTCCTTCAGGTCGGCCAGATGGTTGTCACCTTCATAGCCGTAACGCACCTCCCGCAGGCCGACCTGGCCGGCGACGGTTTGCAGCTCGCAGTTGCCGTTGGCCGAGCAGGTCAGGCAGTCCAGTGGGTGATCGGAGATGTACAGTTCCATGACGTTGCGGCGCAGGGTCGCGAGCTTCGGCGTCTGGGTATGCACGCTCATGCCTTCGCTGACCGGCGTGGTGCAGGACGCCGGGTAGCCGCGCATGCCGTCGATCTCCACCAGGCACATGCGGCAGGAGCCGAAGGCTTCCAGGCTGTCGGTGGCGCACAGTTTGGGAATGGTGGTGCCCAGCAGCGCGGCGGCGCGCATCACCGAGGTACCTTCGGGCACGCTGATGCTGCGGCCGTCGATGTTCAGGGTGACCTGCACCTGGCTATCGCGGGCCGGGGTGCCTAAATCGATATCGGTGTTCGGGTCGAAGAGAGTGATCATTGGTCGGCCTCCGAGGGCTGCAGACCGAAGTCGGCGGGGAAGTGCTTGAGGGCGCTGGCTACCGGATAGGAAACCATGCCGCCCAACGCGCACGTCGATCACCTCCACGCCCCGGGTCGAGCCGATGCGGCATGGGGTGCATTTGCCACAGGATTCCTCGGCGCAGAACTGCAGGGCGAAGCGCGCCATGCGGGCCATGTCCAGGCTGTCGTCAGCCACCACCACACCACCGTGACCGAGCATGGCGCCGATGGCGGCGAAGGCTTCGTAATCCAGCGGCGTGTCGAATTGCGCGGGTGGCACCCAGGCGCCGAGGGGGCCGCCAACCTGGGCGGCCTTCAGCGGCCGGCCACTGGCGGTACCGCCGCCGTAGTCTTCCACCAGTTCCCGCAGGGTCAGGCCAAAGGCCCGTTCCACCAGGCCGCCGTGACGAATATTGCCCGCGAGCTGGAAGGGCATGGTGCCCAGGGAGCGGCCCATGCCGTAATCGCGATAGAACTGCGCACCCTTGGCCAGAATCAGCGGCACCGAAGCCAGGGTCAGCACGTTGTGCACCAGGGTCGGCAGGCCGAACAGGCCCTGCAAGGCGGGGATGGGTGGCTTGGCGCGGACGATCCCGCGCTTGCCTTCGAGAGAGTCCAGCAGTGCGGTTTCTTCACCGCAGATGTAAGCGCCGGCACCGACTCGCACTTCCATATCGAAGGCCTGGCCGCTGCCGCCGACATTGGCGCCGAGGTAACCGGCGGACCGGGCGATTTCCAGCGCCTCGCGCAGTGTGGCCACGGCCTGTGGATATTCCGAGCGCACATAGATGTAGCCGTAGCTGGCCCCGACGGTAAGACCGGCAATGGCCATGCCTTCGATCAGCAGGAAGGGATCGCCTTCCATCAACATGCGGTCGGCGAAGGTGCCGGAGTCGCCTTCGTCGGCGTTGCACACAATGTATTTCTGCGCAGCCTGGGTACCGCGCACCGTGCGCCATTTGATCCCGGCCGGGAAGGCCGCGCCGCCACGGCCACGCAGACCCGAATCGAACACTGCGGTCGCGGTCTGCTCGCCGCCCAGGGCGATGGCCTGGGTCAGGCCCTCGAAGCCGCCGTGGGCCCGGTAATCCTCCAGGGACAGCGGCCGGGTAATGCCGGCGCGGGCGAACAGCAGGCGTTGTTGAGTCTTTAGATAAGGCAACTGCGCAACCAGGCCCAAGGCCAGTGGATGGGCGGACGGCTCACCTTGCAGCGCATCGAGCAGGGACGGCACATCGGCAGCGGTCAGCGGGCCGAAGCCGATACGGCCCTGCGGGCTGTCCATTTCCAGCAGCGGTTCCAGCCAGTACAGGCCGCGAGAGCTGGTGCGTTGCAGGTCCAGCGGCAGATTACGTTCCTGTGCCCCCGTGGCAAGGGCCACAGCCACCTCATCGGCACCCACGGCACGGGCCAGGGAATCACAGGGCAGATAGAGACTCGGCATCATGCGTCCTCCAGGCAAGCGTCGAGCAGGGCATCCAGGCGCTCGGCGCTGAGCCGCGCATGCACCTGACCATCCAGCTCCAGGGCGGGCGAGCAGGCGCAGGCGCCGAGGCAATACACCGGGCGC
>JAPLSD010000398.1 GCA_026398835.1 Pseudomonas sp. | reverse complement strand
TTAGGCGACCGAGTATGCCGCAGCTATAAGTCTTATATAAGGGGCGAGTATAAGGGGCGAGCGAAACAGCAAACGCTGTTTCGCCTCAGGCATGTGTCAGACGAAGCACAGAGACAATGGTTCAGCGATATACGCCGGTTTCTCCTGGCCTTCGATTTCCAGGGTCGCGGTGGCTTTGAGCAACCACTGGCCGGGTTTCTTTTCGGTAACTTCAGTCAGGTCGACCTTGAGTCGGACCTTGGAGTTGACCTTGACCGGCTGGATGAAACGCACGCTGTCCAGGCCATAGTTGACAACCATCTTCAGACCTTCCGGCAATATCAGAATGTCTTCCATCAGTTTTGGAATCAGCGACAGCGACAGGAAACCGTGGGCAATAGTGCCGCCAAAAGGTGTTTGCGCGGCCTTCACCGGATCAACGTGGATGAACTGAAAATCGCCTGTGGCTTCAGCGAACAGGTTGATGCGTTCCTGATCGATGGTAAGCCAATCGGAACGTCCGAGTTCCTTGCCGACATAATCTTTGAGCTCTGCAACTGGAACATAGGGCATTGAGACTCTCCTTGGGTTCATCGGTTTTATAGTTTTTGAGTGGGGGGGCTGACCCCCTGGCAACCGCTTTAGATCATCATGGCATCTTGCTCCGGTCAACCATTTATGGTTTTTGCGAATGCCGGTTCATAGCGTGCGGCGTGCTTATAATGCCCGGCGCGATTTTGCTGGAGAGGATGGATGTTGTTACGCGGCCTGACCTGGCTGGTGCTGTTTCAATTGCTCGGCACCGCTATCAATCACTTGTTTTTGCCGGTGCTGCCGGGTCCGATTGTCGGCCTGCTGTTGTTGCTGGTGTTTCTGATTGCCCGCGGCGAAGTCGCTGAACCGATAAGCCTGGCGGCCAGTAGTTTGCTGCGCTATTTGCCGTTGCTGCTGGTGCCGCCTGCGGTGGGGGTGATGGTCTATGCCGCTGACATCGTCGCGGACTTCTGGGCGATCGTCGGTTCGCTGGTGTTGTCGCTGGTGATCGCCATGGCCTTCGCTGGCGTGCTGATGCAGAAACTGCTCAAGCGCCAGGCGCGCCGGGAGGATACCCAATGACCTTCGATTGGCAGGGCGCCTTGGGGGCGGTCATACACCATCCGTTATTTGGCATCGGTATTACCCTGGGCGCCTACCAGCTGGTGCTGGCGGCGTTCGAGAAAACCCGCTGGATCTTTTTGCAACCCGTGTTGGGGTCGATGCTACTGGTGATCAGCGTGCTGGTAGGTTGCGGCCTGACCTACGCCGAGTATCGCAAGAGCACCGAAATCCTCAGCATCTTGCTGGGACCTGCCACCGTCGCCCTTGCCGTACCGCTCTATCTCAATCTTCGGCGTATTCGGCAGTTGTTCTGGCCGATTTTTACTACGCTGGTGATAGGTGGGGTGGTGGCGACTGGCCTCGGTGTGTTGCTGGGTTGGTCGTTCGGCGCGGAACACATGATTTTGATGACCATGGCGCCCAAGTCGGTGACCTCACCGATCGCTATGTTGGTGGCTGAACAGATTGGCGGTGTCGCGGCGTTGGCGGCGGTCTTTGTGCTGATCACTGGTGTGATCGGGGCGATTGTCGGGCCGAGCCTATTGACCCGTTTAGGTGTCCATAGCCCTGAGGCCCGCGGCATGGCATTGGGCATGACGGCCCATGCGGTCGGCACCTCGGTGGCGTTGCAGGAAAGTGAAGAGTGCGGCGCCTTTGCCGCGTTGGCGATGAGTTTGATGGGCGTGGCCACAGCGGTATTCCTGCCGCTGGCCGTGTCGATGGTGGTTTAAGGAAACCTTTATGAGCCTGGCGCTATTCCCTCTGAACACGGTGTTGTTCCCCGGATGCACCCTCGACCTGCAGATTTTCGAGGCGCGTTACCTGGACATGATCAGCCGCTGCATGAAGCAAGGCAGCGGCTTTGGTGTGGTGTGCATTCTCGAGGGCGAGGAAGTCGGTGTCGCACCTGAGGGGTATGCCCTGGTGGGCTGCGAGGCGTTGATCCGTGATTTCAAACAGCAGGACAACGGTTTGCTGGGGATTCGCGTCGAGGGTGGGCGCAGGTTTCACGTGCTGCGCACCGAAGTGCAGCGTGATCAACTGATGGTGGCCGAAGTCGAATGGCTGGACGAAGTGCCCGAGCAACCCTTGCAGGAAGAAGACGCCGACCTGGTCGCCTTGCTCAAGGCCCTGGCCGAGCACCCGATGGTCGAAGCCTTGAACATGGGCACCGAGGCAACGGGCCAGCAATCATTGGCTAATCAGCTGGCTTATCTGCTGCCGTTTTCCGAACTGGACAAGATCGACCTGCTGCAGCTGG
>JAPLSD010000480.1 GCA_026398835.1 Pseudomonas sp. | reverse complement strand
GGAGATTACTGGCTATCAGCGTGAAGAAGTGCTCGGCCGTCAGCCAAGCATGTTCAAGTCCGGCCATCATCCGCTGGGGTTCTATGAGGCGATGTTCCAGTCCCTCAATAGCACTGGCGAATGGAGTGGCGAGATCTGGAATCGACGCAAAAACGGTGAAATCTACCCGCAATGGCAGACCATCCGGGTCATCCAGAATGACTTTGGCGAGCTCAGCCATTACGTCGCGGTGTTCTCGGATATCAGCGCGATCAAGGACTCCGAGCATGAACTGGCTCACCTGGCACATCATGATCCGCTGACCGATCTACCCAACCGCTTGCTGTTCACCGACCGGGCCGAACAGGCGCTGGCCTCTGCACAGATCCACAAGCGCGGTTGCGCCATGCACCTGATACGCCGCAACCCACTGGCGAAGAGATGAAAAGTCCACATTGTGACGGTGTGCGACATCTCTCAAACCTGCGCTACCGGAACAGTAGTCCTGCACCGCAGCGAGTTTTGCTTGCTCTGTGTACTTCCCCATGACACCCCCAAAGGTTGTGTCCAACATTTGGGGGTCAGTTCAGAGCGTGGGAACGATCAACGGGCCCAATCCCTCCGCAAACCCGCGCCCCTTCGACTAATTTATTTTGGTTATATAAACATTCTTAAATAGTATTTTTAAGTATATGTGCGCCTATCTACTATTGCTCTCACGCCGCAAGCAGTGCCGCCACTGCCGGGCACATCTTATTGAAGGAGCAGCACCATGAGCGCATCTCTACGTAGCGTTGACGGCCAGGACGAAGCAGCCATTTTGCGCGAGATCCAGAGCGCATTGCGCGACCTGCGCTTCGGAGCGGTGGAAATCACCGTGCACAACGCTCAAGTGGTACAGATCGAACGCAAAGAAAAATTCCGTTTGCAGAACCCTGGTAACAAGCCGAGCTGAACCCCCGCGTCACCCTCTCTTTCAAGAGAGGCCCGACTGGACAGCCGGAGGGCGTCATCCAATGACCCTCAGCAAAATAAAGAGCGTTCAAGCACGAATGCGGGCCTGAAGCGCCATAAGAAAAGCCAACACACTAAAAATTTCAGGAGCTTCACTATGTCGTCGATTCGCCATTACGCCCTGGCCGCTCTGGCCGCTCTGGCCAGTGCCATTTTTGCTGGTTCCGCGGTTGCCAAGGATTACGAGTTGCTCAACGTGTCGTACGACCCGACCCGTGAGCTGTATCAGGATTACAACGCTGAATTCGTCAACTTCTGGAAGAAAAATCACGCTGGCGACAACGTGAAAATCCAGCAGTCCCACGGTGGTTCTGGCAAACAAGGCCGGGCGGTGATCGATGGCCTGCGTGCTGACGTTGTGACCCTGGCCCTGGCCGGTGACATTGACGAAATCGCCAAGCTTGGCAAGACGTTGCCGGCAGACTGGCAAAAGCGTCTGCCAGAGGCCAGCACCCCTTACACCTCGACCATCGTGTTTCTGGTGCGCAAAGGCAACCCGAAAGGCATTAAGGACTGGGGCGATCTGACCAAAAACGGCGTTGAAGTGATCACGCCAAACCCGAAAACCTCTGGTGGCGCACGCTGGAACTTCCTTGCTGCCTGGGCCTATGGACTGAAAGCCGGAGGTAGCGAAGCGAAGGCGCAGGAATACGTCAAAGAGCTGTTCAAACACGTCCCTGTGCTGGACACAGGCGCTCGCGGTTCGACCATCACCTTCGTCAATAACGGTCAGGGCGACGTGTTGCTGGCCTGGGAAAACGAAGCCTTCCTGGCGCTGAAAGAAGAGGGCGGTGCTGACAAGTTCGACATCGTGGTGCCATCGCTGTCGATCCTCGCCGAGCCGCCAGTGGCGGTAGTGGATAAGAACGCCGAGAAAAAGGGCAACACCGAGATCGCCGAAGCGTACCTGAAACACCTGTACAGCCCGGCCGGTCAGGAGATTGCGGCGAAGAACTTCTACCGTCCACGTGACAAGGACGTGGCCGCCAAGTACGCCAAGCAGTTCCCGAAACTGGATCTGGTGTCTATCGACAAAGACTTCGGCGGCTGGAAAACGGCCCAACCGAAATTCTTCAACGACGGTGGTGTGTTCGACCAGATCTATACGGCGCAATAATCTGTACCAAGCCCAGCAAAGAGCCCGGAATTCATCTCCGGGCTTCGCGCGTTAACAACGTTAACCAAGGACTTTTATGTCGCGTCGTATCTCCCCCGTCATACCCGGCTTCGGGCTGACGCTGGGCTACACCTTGGTGTACCTCAGCCTGATTGTGCTCATACCCCTGGCGGCGATGTTCGTACATGCCGCTCAACTCACCTGGGATCAGTTCTGGGCAATCATCTCCGCACCGCGCGTGTTGGCAGCGTTGAAGTTGAGCTTCGGCACTGCGCTGTACGCGGCGATCATCAACGGCATCATCGGTACGTTGCTGGCCTGGGTGTTGGTGCGTTACACCTTCCCCGGTCGCAAAATCATCGATGCGATGATTGACCTGCCGTTCGCGCTGCCCACGGCCGTGGCCGGTATCGCGCTGACCGCGCTGTATACGCCGACCGGGCTGGTCGGGCAATTTGCGGCCGATATGGGCTTCAAGATTGCCTACACCCCACTGGGTATTACTCTGGCGCTGACGTTCGTCACCCTGCCATTCGTGGTGCGTACGGTGCAGCCGGTTCTGGCCGACATCCCTCGTGAAGTCGAAGAAGCCGCTGCCTGCCTGGGTGCCAAGCCATTGCAGGTGTTCCGCTACATCCTCGTGCCGGCCTTGCTGCCCGCCTGGCTGACCGGTTTCGCCCTGGCGTTTGCCCGTGGTGTCGGCGAGTACGGGTCGGTGATCTTCATCGCCGGCAACATGCCGATGAAAACCGAGATCCTGCCGCTGCTGATCATGGTCAAGCTCGACCAATACGACTACACCGGCGCCACCTCCATCGGCGTGTTGATGCTGGTGGTTTCCTTCGTCCTGTTGCTGCTGATCAACTTGTTGCAGCGGCGCATCGAAACCCCATAAGGAGGCCCGGAACATGTCCCAAGCGTCTATTACCGCCGCTTCCTCGGCCAACGCTGCCCGCCGTGGCAGTGCCACCTCGCGGCGCATCCTGATTGGCCTCGGCTGGCTGATCTTTGCCCTGTTCCTGCTGCTGCCGCTGTTTATCGTGGTGTCCCAGGGCCTGAAACTCGGTCTCGGTGCGTTCTTCACCGCGATCTTCGAGCCCGACGCGTTGTCGGCCCTAAAACTGACGGTGATCGCCGTGCTGATTTCGGTGCCGCTCAACCTGGTGTTCGGCGTCAGCGCCGCCTGGTGCGTGAGCAAGTACTCGTTCCGGGGCAAGAGCATGCTGGTGACCCTGATCGACTTGCCGTTCTCGGTCTCGCCGGTGATCGCCGGTCTGGTCTATGTGCTGATGTTCGGCGCTCAGGGCTTCTTCGGCCCATGGCTGCAGGACCACGACATTCAGATCATCTTCGCCTTGCCGGGCATTGTGCTGGCGACCATTTTCGTCACCGTACCGTTCGTGGCCCGTGAGCTGATCCCGCTGATGCAGGAGCAGGGCACTCAGGAAGAAGAAGCCGCTCGGCTGCTGGGCGCTAACGGCTGGCAGATGTTCTGGCACGTCACTGTGCCTAACATCAAATGGGGTCTGATCTACGGCGTGGTGCTCTGTACTGCGCGGGCGATGGGTGAGTTCGGCGCGGTCTCGGTGGTTTCCGGGCACATCCGCGGGGTGACCAACACGCTGCCGCTGCACGTCGAGATTCTCTACAACGAATACAACCACGTCGCGGCGTTTGCCGTTGCGAGTCTGTTGCTGATCCTGGCGCTCTTCATCCTGCTGCTCAAGCAGTGGAGCGAGAACCGTATTAACCGCCTGCGCGCCAGTGCGGCGGAGGAATAAATCATGTCGATCGAAGTCCGTAATGTCAGCAAGAATTTCCACGCCTTCAAGGCTCTGAACGGCATCAATCTGGACATCCAGAGCGGTGAGCTGGTGGCGCTGCTCGGCCCGTCCGGCTGCGGCAAGACCACGTTGCTACGGATCATCGCCGGTCTGGAAACCCCGGATGAAGGCAGCATCGTTTTCCACGGCGAAGACGTCTCCGGCCACGACGTGCGTGATCGCAACGTCGGGTTTGTGTTCCAGCACTATGCCTTGTTCCGCCACATGACAGTGTTCGACAACGTTGCGTTCGGTCTGCGCATGAAGCCGAAGAACCAACGCCCAACGGAAAGCCAGATCGCGGTCAAAGTCCACGAACTGCTGAACATGGTTCAACTGGATTGGCTTTCCGATCGCTACCCGGAACAGCTCTCCGGTGGACAGCGTCAACGTATCGCTTTGGCTCGCGCCCTGGCGGTG
>JAPLSD010000040.1 GCA_026398835.1 Pseudomonas sp. | reverse complement strand
CCGTACTGGTCGCGCTACTGGTTTGTCTGATTCCCACGACCATTGCCGGCCTATTGTCGGCGGTGGGTGTAGCAGGCATGAGCCGCATGATGGAGGCCAACGTGATTGCCACCTCGGGGCGGGCGGTGGAGGCCGCGGGTGACGTCGACGTGTTGCTGCTCGACAAGACGGGCACCATCACGCTCGGTAATCGTCAGGCATCGGCGTTCCTGCCGGCACCAGGGGTCAAGGAATCGGAACTGGCCGACGTAGCGCAACTCGCCTCGCTTGCCGATGAAACCCCCGAAGGCCGCAGCATCGTAGTGCTGGCAAAACAGCGGTTCAAACTGCGCGAGCGCGATATCCACGCGCTCGGTGCGCACTTTGTTCACTTCTCGGCGCAGACGCGTATGAGCGGTGTCGACATGGAATCCCGGCAGATACGCAAGGGGTCGGCCGAAGCGATCCACAAGCATGTTGATGCTCTCGGCGGCAACTTTCCGGAGAAAGTGCAATCGATCGTCGACGAAGTCGCTCGCCGTGGCAGTACGCCGCTGGTGGTGACAGATGGAACCAAAGTGCTTGGTGTTATTGAACTCAAGGACATCGTCAAAGGTGGCATCAAGGAACGCTTTGCCGAGCTGCGCCGCATGGGAATCAAGACCATTATGGTCACAGGGGACAACCGGCTTACTGCGGCGGCGATCGCCGCCGAGGCGGGAGTTGATGACTTCCTGGCCGAAGCGACGCCCGAGGACAAGTTGCGGCTCATCCGCAGCCACCAAAGCGAAGGTCGGCTGGTCGCGATGACCGGTGACGGCACCAACGATGCGCCGGCATTGGCTCAGGCCGACGTCGCGGTGGCGATGAACTCGGGTACCCAAGCCGCCAAAGAGGCCGGCAACATGGTCGACCTCGACAGCAACCCGACCAAGTTGATTGAGGTGGTGGAAACCGGCAAGCAGATGCTGATGACCCGAGGCTCATTGACAACCTTTTCGATCGCCAACGACATCGCGAAGTACTTCGCGATCATCCCGGCCGCCTTCGTCACCACCTATCCACAGCTCTCCGCGCTCAACGTCATGGGGCTCACCAGCCCGAACTCGGCGGTGTTGTCTGCGGTGATCTTCAATGCACTGATCATCGTCTTCCTGATCCCTCTGGCGTTGAAAGGCGTCAAGTATCGCCCGGTCGGTGCAGCGTTGCTGCTGCGCCGCAATCTGTTGATCTACGGTCTGGGCGGCGTGATTGTGCCGTTCATTGGTATAAAACTGATCGACATGACCTTGTCGGTTGTCGGTCTGACTTGAAGGAGCGCCCACATGTCATCCTTGCTCCGTCCTGCGTTGACGTTACTGATCGTACTGTCTCTGATTACCGGTGTGGCCTACCCGCTGGCCATGACAGGCATCGCCAGGTTGATCTTCCCCCAGCAGGCAGCCGGCAGTCTGATCGAGAAGGACGGCAAGCCGGTGGGCTCTCTGTTGATAGGCCAGGCGTTCAGTGATCCCAAGTACTTTTGGAGCCGTCCTTCCGCCACGAGCCCAATGCCTTACAACGCAAGCGCCTCGAGTGGATCGAATCTGGGCCCTCTGAACCCGGCCTTGGCCGACGCCGTCAAGAGCCGTATCGAAGCACTGCGGGCTGCCGACCCAGGCAACAGTGCGCCGGCACCCGCTGACCTGGTCTACAGTTCTGCCAGTGGACTCGACCCACATATCAGTGTCGTTGCAGCCGATTACCAGGCGGCCCGGGTTGCGCGGATCCGCAACCTGCCGCTTGAGCGAGTGCGCGCACTGATTGTCGAACACTCCGAAGGCCCGCTGCTCGGATTCCTGGGAGAGCCGCGGGTCAACGTCCTGGCACTGAACCTGGCACTCGACGCCTCGCACTGAGAGCCGACTTATACACGGTGGTCCTGATGGACGGACAACGCCCTGACCCCGATCAATTGCTGGCGCAGATTCGCGAGGAGGAGTTGCAGGCGAAGCGTGGCCGGCTGAAAATTTTTTTCGGAGCCAGCGCCGGTGTCGGCAAGACCTACGCGATGCTCGCTGCCGCCCGCACGGCGCAGGGGCAGAATGTCGATGTACTGATCGGCGTGGTCGAGACGCATGGGCGGGCCGAGACGCAAGCCTTGGTTGTCGGGCTCGAGCAATTGCCACTCAAACAAGTCACCTACAAGGATCGTTTGCTGACGGAGTTCGATCTCGACGGCGCTCTGGCGCGCAAACCGGAGCTGATCCTGATAGACGAACTGGCGCATTCCAATCTCGCAGGCTCCAGGCATCCAAAGCGCTGGCAGGATGTAGAAGAGCTCCTCAGCTCAGGTATTGATGTCTGGTCGACAATGAACGTTCAACATCTCGAAAGTCTGAACGACATTGTCGGTGGTATTACCGGGATCCGGGTTTGGGAGACGGTACCCGATCATGTATTCGACTCGGCAGACGAAGTCGTTATTGTGGACCTGCCACCCGACGACCTGCTGCAGCGATTGAAGGAGGGCAAGGTTTACCTGGCGCATCAGGCCGAACATGCGGTGCAGAATTTTTTTCGCAAGGGTAACCTCATCGCGCTGCGCGAATTGGCACTGCGCCGAACGGCCGACCGTGTCGACAACGAGATGCTGCAGTACCGCCAAAGCGGTGCGGTGCAGCCCGTTTGGGGGACGCGCGATTCTCTGCTGGCCTGCGTCGATCCCGGCGAGGGCACAGAGAAAACAGTACGCTCGACTGCGCGTCTGGCGGCCCAACTCAACGTGCCGTGGCATGCCGTCTATGTCGAGACACCCACCTTGCAACGCCTGCCCGAAGTCGCACGACGTCGTGTCCTGCGCACCTTGAAACTCGCCCAAGAGATGGGGGCGCAGATTTCGACCCTGGCCGGCCAGGACGTTGCCGAGACCCTCGTCAAGTACGCACGACAGCACAACCTCTCCAAGGTAGTGCTGGGTCGTGACGCCACGCCGCGCCGCTGGCCCTGGACTCGCCTGCTGGCGGATCGGATCGGTGAACTTGGAACCGATCTGGATGTGGTTCAGATAGCACTCCCGGCGCTACAACGGACACGACCCGAGAAGGTGGCCGTCGGGAGTGAGAGTCGCGTGGTGTGGTCCGCCTACGCGATGAGTGTCGCGATATGTGCGGCGACCACCTTGCTCGCCACGCCGCTGTTGCAGGTGTTCGAACTGGCCAATATCGTGATGCTGTTCCTGCTCGCGGTCGTTGGCATAGCGGTTCGCTACGGCCGCGGTCCGGCGGTTCTCGCCGCATTCCTCTCGGTCGGTGCGTTTGACTTCTTCTTCGTATCACCGCGTTTTTCGTTCGCCATCAGCGACGTCCAGTACCTGGTGACCTTCGGTGTCATGCTCGTTGTCGCGCTGGTGATCGGTCAAATGACTGCCGGCCTGACCTACCAGGCACGGGTTGCGCAAAAACGCGAAGATCGCATACGAGCGCTGTATGAGATGTCCCGGCAATTATCCGCAGCGTTAATGACCGAGCAAGTGGCCGAAATCGGGACGCGTTTCCTCGCAGACGAGTTCAATGCACGGTCTGCGTTGCTCGTCGCGGACAATAACGACAAGCTGCAGGCGCCCATGACGTCCGGTGATACACCTGAGGTCGACTCTGCCATTGCCCAATGGTCCTTTGATAAAGCCGAGCCGGCAGGACAGGGCACCGATACGCTTCCGGCCAGCCCCACACTCTACCTGCCGCTGTCGGCACCCATGCGCGTACGCGGTGTATTGGCAGTACAGCCACGCGATGCAACCCGATTGGGCGTTCCGGAGCAGCGACGCCTGCTCGACACATGCGCCTCGCTATTGGCCATCTCGCTCGAAAGAATCCATTACGTCAATGTCGCTCAGGACACCACGGTTCAGATGGAGTCGGAGCGTCTGCGTAACTCGCTGCTTGCTGCGATTTCACATGACCTGCGAACGCCCCTCACGGCGATGGTCGGGTTGGCAGAGACACTGACGCTGGCGAAGCCCCCGTTGATCGGCGAGCCAGTCGAGATTGCTCATGCAATACGTGAATCAGCGTTGCGCATGAACATACTGGTGAACAATCTGCTCGACATGGCGCGACTCGAATCCGGTGCCGTTGCGCTAAATCTCCAATGGCAGCCTTTGGAGGAAGTCGTGGGCAGCTCGCTGAGGGCCATTCGCCCGGCTTTAGGCGCGCGCCCGGTACAGGTTTCGCTTCCTGAAGACCTGCCGCTGGTGAACATCGATGCGGTGTTGATCGAACGAATTCTCGTCAACTTGCTAGAGAATGCCGGCAAGTACACCCCGCCCGATACACCCATCAGAATTGGCGCTGCGGCCACCAGTGACACCGTTGAGTTATGGGTCGATGACTTTGGTCCTGGATTGCCGCGAGGGCATGAGGAAGCGATATTCAGCAAGTTCGAGCGCGGCAAAAAGGAAAGCGCGATCCCGGGTGTCGGGCTGGGACTTGCCATTAGCCGGGCCATTGCTCAGGCTCATGGAGGAACCGTTTTCGGCGTGACACGTCCGGATGGCGGTGCACGTTTCACATTGCGTCTGCCACGCGGCGAGCCACCGATTATCGAACTGTCGCCGGAGTCGACTGACGAGGATCAAAATCATGAGTGAAACGGCGCTGCGCGTCCTGATCGTTGAGGACGAAATTGAAATCCGGCGCTTCGTACGCATGGCGCTCGAGGCCGAGGGGCTGCTGGTGTATGAGGCAGACTCCCTTCAGCGTGGCCTCATTGAAGCCGGGACACGACGTCCCGACCTCATAATACTTGACCTTGGACTTCCTGATGGCGATGGGGTCGACCTCATCCGCGATCTGCGCACCTGGTCGCAGGTTCCGATCATCGTCTTGTCGGCGCGCAGTGCCGAGTCCGCCAAGATCGTTGCGCTGGACACCGGTGCCGATGACTATCTGGTGAAGCCGTTCGGCACGGGTGAACTGCTCGCGCGAGTCAGGGCCCAATTGCGCCGGAGTGTAAAAAGTGCTGAAAGTACGTCGATCGTGACCTTTGGTGATGTCCAGATCGACATGGAGCGGCGCGTCGTGGAGCGCGCTGGCGTCCCCGTGCACCTGACCCCACTGGAATACCGCCTGCTGACTCACTTGTGCGCTCACCCGGACCGAGTGCTGACGCATCTCCAATTACTTAAGGCGGTATGGGGGCCATCCCATCAAGCCGATACGCAGTATCTACGCGTGTTCATGGGAGGCCTGCGCAAGAAGATCGAGGCTGACCCGTCGCAACCGTGCCATCTGCTCACCGAAACAGGTGTTGGCTATCGTTTTGTTCCTTAAGCGAGTCCTTGATGAAGGGTTCAGTGGAGGCCATTCGGCCCAGCCATTCAGCTGGGCTTTTCCCGTCTTGATGACCGACCAGAAGCCGGTTCAAGCGAGTGTCGGATAACCCAGTTCATGCGCGCTGCGCTGGTAGTCGAGCACCGGTTGGTAATCCTCCAGGCGGGTGCTGACGAAACCTTTCAGGGCCAGGGTACGAGACAGTTGTGGCGCCTCGGCCAGACAGCCTCGTGGGGATTCGCTCACTCGCCGTAAATATCGAAGTTGAAATATTTCTTTGCGAT
>JAPLSD010000299.1 GCA_026398835.1 Pseudomonas sp. | reverse complement strand
GGTGATCTCGTCGCAGAGCAATACTTTGGGTGACATGGCCAGCGCCCGGGCAATCGCCACGCGCTGTTGCTGGCCGCCGGACAGGCGGTCTGGAAACGCATCGAATTTTTCTCCGAGGCCGACCCGTTCAAGCATCTGTCGTGCGAGGTCGGCAGCTTTGGCCTTCGGCACTTTCTGCACCACCTGCGGCGCGAGCATCACGTTTTCGCCAACGGTCAGGTGCGGGAACAGGTTGAACTGCTGAAACACCATCCCGACCTTCTGTCGCAGGCTGCGCAAATCGGCGCGAGCGGCGTCAAGGTATTCGCCATCGACCTCAATCACCCCGTCGTTGATCGACTCCAGGCCATTCAAGGTTCGCAGCAGGGTACTTTTACCCGAACCGCTACGGCCGATGATCGCGACGACCTGACCTTCCTCGATACTGAGGTCGATGCCTTTGAGCACATGGTGGTCGCCGTAATATTTATGCAGGGCGGAAATTCTAAGCAGAGGCATGCAGTCTCCTTTCCAGATAGCGCGCACTGAGGGACAAGGGGTAACAGAGCAGGAAGTAACCGAGCGCCACCAGGCCGTAGACCATGAAGGGCTCAAAGGTCGCGTTGGCGAGCATGCCGCCGGTCTTGGTCAGTTCGGTGAAGCCGATGATCGAGGTCACCGCAGTGCCTTTGACCACTTGCACCGAAAAGCCCACGGTCGGCGCCACGGCAATACGCAAGGCTTGCGGCAGAATCACGTAGCGCAGTTGTTCAAGCGGTGTCAGCGCCAGGCTCGACGAAGCTTCCCACTGGCCATGGGGAATCGATTCGACGCAGCCGCGCCAGATCTCCGCCAGGTAGGCGCTGGTGAATAGCGTCAGGGCAAACGCAGCCGCCAGCCATGGCGAGATATCCACTCCCAGCAGTGCCACGCCGAAGAACACCAGAAACAGCTGCATCAACAGCGGCGTGCCCTGGAACAGTTCGATGTAAGTGCGGGCGAATGCACTGGGGAACGCCTTGTTGGAAATTCGCAGCGTCATGACCAGCAAGCCGATCAGTCCGCCGCCGATGAATGCCACCAGCGACAGTGCCAGGGTCCACTGCAGACCGGTGAGCAGGTTGCGCACGATGTCCAGGAACGTGAAATCGCTCATTGGCTGCTCCTTGCGATATACCGGCGGCCGATCCAGTTCAGCAATTGGCGGATCATCAGGGCCATGCACAGGTAAACCAGCGTGGTCAGGGTGTAGGTTTCGAAGGCACGGAAGTTGCGCGATTGAATGAAGTTGGCGGCAAAGCTCAGCTCCTCAGTGGCGATCTGCGAACACACCGCCGAGCCGAGCATGACGATGATGATTTGGCTGCTCAGCGCCGGCCAGACCTTGCCCAGCGCCGGTAGCAGCACTACGTGACGAAAGGCCTCGAAACGAGTCATCGCCAGAGCTGCCGACGCTTCAAGCTGGCCGCGCGGGATCGCTTGAATGCCCGCGCGAATGATTTCCGTGGAGTAGGCGCCGAGGTTAATCACCATCGCCAGCACGGCGGCCTGCCATTCGGAAATCTGCACGCCGAGTGATGGCAGACCAAAGAAGATGAAAAACAGCTGCACCAGAAACGGCGTGTTGCGGATCAACTCGACATACACCCCGAATATCGCCGCGAACGGTTTGATCTGCCAGGCCCGAACCACCGCACCAACGATCCCCAGGCTGACCCCAAGCACCGCGCCGATGGCTGTCAGCTCAAGGGTGAACAGCGCTCCGCGCAGCAGCAGCCCGGTGTTTTCCATGGCAGCGGCTGCTTGAGCCACCGCTGAGAATTTTTTTCCAGGCTGCCGTCGGTTTTCGCCGTGGCCAGAATTTGATTCACCTTCTCCAGCAGCGCCGGCTCGTTCTTGTTCACGCCGACGTAGACCGGCGAGTCCTTGAGTTTCACCTTCAGGGCGGGAATACGCTTCGGGTTGCGTTCGCTGATGGTGACCATTACCACGTTGCCGCTGGCGATGAGGTCAACCTGGCCGGCCAGGTAGGCGGCGATGGTCGAGTTGTTGTCTTCGAAGCGCTTGATGGTCACACCTTGTGGGGCCACAGCGGTCAGTTCGATGTCTTCGATGGCGCCACGGGTGACGCTGATGGTTTTGCCTTTCAGATCGTCCAGGGTGCTGATGGCTGCATCGGGCGGACCAAACACCGCAAGATAGAAGGGCGCGTAGGCGTGGGAGAAGTCGATGACTTTTTCGCGTTCAGGGTTTTTGCCGAGGCTGGAGATCACCAGATCGACCTTGCCGGTCGTCAGGAACGGAACCCGGTTGGTGCTGTTGACTGGGGTCAGTTCGAGTTTGACCTTCAGCTGCTCGGCCAGCAGCGCAGCGGTGTCGATGTCCAGGCCGCGGGGTTTCATGTCCGGCCCGACCGAGCCGAAGGGCGGGAAGTCCTGCGGTACGGCAACCTTGAGGGTGCCGCGTTTGACGACATCTTCCAGGCCGTCGGCATGGGCGGGCACCTGACTCAGGATCAGGCTGGCAAACAGGGCAGTGAGCAGGGCGCTGCAACGCTTGGTCATGGTAACTCTCCGAATCCAGGGAAGTGATTTCTGCGTTCGGACTTTGCACAGCCCATGCCAGTTGCCTCGAAATGCGCTGGGGAGCCGGGTTTGTCTGGACTTTACCGGTCTTACTGGTCTGAACAGTTGAAGCGCTTTTTGCCCCGTTATGGCGCGTCGTCCGGCAGGCCTGAACTCGCTTGGGGCGTGACTTGCCGTAAGTCGCCAATAGCTTTACAACTAGCCGGTCACTGGCCAGATCCCTCTGAAAAAAACATGAATTCGATCTCCCTCGCCGTACCCGAAGTGGCCCTGCAAGCCATTCGAAAACTGATCGTCGAACAAGGCTTCGGGCCGGGGGATATGCTGCCCTCGCAGCGGGATCTGGCGTTGCAACTGGGTGTTAGCCGGGCCTCGTTGCGCGAGGCGTTGTCGTCCTTGAGCGCGTTGGGGGTGATCAGTGTGCAGCCGGGAAAAGGCGTGTTCGTGCAGTCGCTCATTGACTTGCCTCGCAACGAGTCGGGTTTGTCCTGGCCCTTCGCGGCTCAGGCATTGCCTGTGGATATCTTCCAGTTGCGCTATGCCCTGGAAGGTTTTGCGGCAGGTTTGGCGGCGGTGACGCTGACGGCGGATGAGCTGGATGCTCTGGAGGACAATGTCGAGGCGATGCGCAACGAACTGCGTGCCGAAGATTTCGACGCAGCGGCGCGGCTGGATTTCGAGTTTCACCAGCGAATCCTGCTGGCCAGCGGCAATCAGGCGATGTTGAGCATTCTCAGTACCAGCGCCGAGATATTTCTGGAAAGTCAGAAGTTACCGTTCATCCGGCCCGAACGCGCCATGGAAACCTGGCAGGAACACCGAAAGATCCTGCGTGCATTGGCTCGCCGTGCATCCGGTGCCGCGCAAAAGGCCATGCAGGAACACGTGCGTAACGCCGCCCTGCGCACCGGGATTGCCATCGTGACTCCCACGACGTCTTGAGTTGAGCTATACCCAAACTCATGCGCCACCATAGTGAGAGTCAATCACCTGCGGCTTCCTGAACGGGGGAAGGGCGGCTATGATGGGCAACGTTTTTTTTGCTTACAACCCCGGAGACATCCATGAGCAGCGATCTTATCAAGCACGTCACCGACGCTACCTTCGAAGCAGAAGTCCTGCAGGCTGCCGGCCCTGTGCTCGTTGACTACTGGGCTGAGTGGTGCGGCCCTTGCAAAATGATCGCCCCGGTTCTGGACGAAATCGCTGGCACCTACGCTGGCAAACTGACCGTCGCCAAGCTGAACATCGACGAAAACCAGGAAACCCCGGCCAAGCATGGCGTGCGTGGTATCCCGACACTGATGCTGTTCAAGAACGGCAACGTCGAAGCCACCAAGGTCGGCGCGCTGTCGAAGTCGCAACTCGCTGCATTCCTCGACGCCAACATCTAAGCGTCGTTGTTGTGAGTCATGAAAAAGCCCCGCAATTTGCGGGGCTTTTTCATGAAAGAGGGCTAGACGCTCTGAAACTCAGGTGGTACATTCGGCCCCGCACTGGTTTCTCCAATGCCCCCTGCAAGCCGTCGCCGACGCTCTCCTTTTCGATTAGTACGCGATCCTGTCGCCTTCTCTGCGGCGCGGCCTCATTAAGCCAAAAGCTTAATTTCCCCCCTCCATAAATGATTACGTCATTCCTATATGAATCTGACTGAACTCAAGCAAAAGCCGATTACCGAACTGCTCGAATTGGCCGAACAGATGGGCATAGAAAATATGGCCCGTTCGCGCAAGCAGGACGTGATTTTCTCCCTGCTCAAAAAGCACGCTAAAAGCGGCGAGGAAATCTCCGGTGATGGCGTGCTGGAGATTCTCCAGGACGGCTTCGGCTTCCTCCGCTCTGCTGACGCGTCCTATCTCGCTGGCCCAGACGATATCTACGTCTCGCCGAGCCAGATCCGTCGCTTCAACTTGCGCACCGGTGACACCATCGTTGGCAAGATCCGCCCTCCGAAGGAAGGCGAGCGTTATTTCGCCCTGCTGAAGGTCGACACGATCAACTACGATCGTCCAGAGAACGCGAAAAACAAGATTCTCTTTGAGAACCTGACCCCGCTGTTCCCGACCGTGCGGATGAAGATGGAGGCCGGTAACGGTTCCACTGAAGACCTCACCGGCCGTGTGATCGACCTGTGTGCGCCGATCGGTAAAGGCCAGCGCGGCCTGATCGTCGCTCCGCCGAAAGCCGGTAAAACGATCATGCTGCAAAACATCGCAGCGAACATCGCCCGTAACAACCCTGAAGTTCATCTGATCGTTCTGTTGATCGACGAGCGTCCGGAAGAAGTAACCGAAATGCAGCGTACCGTACGCGGCGAAGTGGTTGCCTCGACGTTCGACGAGCCGCCAACCCGCCACGTGCAGGTTGCCGAAATGGTGATCGAGAAGGCCAAGCGCCTGGTCGAACACAAGAAAGACGTGGTGATCCTGCTCGACTCCATCACTCGTCTGGCTCGCGCCTACAACACCGTGATCCCGAGCTCCGGCAAGGTCCTCACCGGTGGTGTCGATGCTCACGCCCTGGAGAAACCGAAACGTTTCTTCGGCGCTGCGCGAAACATCGAAGAAGGCGGTTCGCTGACCATCATCGCTACCGCGCTGGTTGAAACCGGCTCGAAGATGGACGAAGTGATCTACGAAGAATTCAAAGGCACCGGCAACATGGAACTGCCTCTGGATCGCAAGATCGCGGAAAAACGTGTCTTCCCGGCGATCAACATCAACCGTTCCGGCACTCGCCGTGAAGAGTTGCTGACCGCTGACGACGAGTTGCAGCGCATGTGGATCCTGCGCAAGCTGCTGCACCCGATGGATGAAGTCGCAGCCATCGAGTTCCTGGTCGACAAGTTGAAACAGACCAAGACCAACGATGAGTTCTTCCTGTCGATGAAACGCAAGTAAATCGAGCAGGTCAGCAAAAGCCGGGGAAACCCGGCTTTTTGCTATCTGATCATTGATGATCTGCAGGTCACTATTCTGAACAGGTGGGTTCGGCGCTAAACTCATGCCCCCGAACGCCACGGCCAAAACGAGGCTTATGCATGCAGTATCGCGACTTGCGCGACTTTATCAGCGGCCTGGAAAAGCGCGGCGAACTCAAGCGCATCCAGGTTCCGGTGTCCCCAGTGCTGGAAATGACCGAAGTCTGCGACCGCACTTTGCGCGCCAAAGGCCCGGCCCTGCTCTTTGAAAACCCGACGGGTTATGACATTCCAGTGCTCGGCAACCTGTTCGGCACACCGGAGCGCGTTGCCTTGGGCATGGGTGCCGAGGCGGTCAGCGAGCTGCGGGAAATCGGCAAACTGCTGGCTTTCCTGAAAGAGCCGGAGCCGCCGAAAGGGTTGAAGGACGCCTGGTCGAAGCTGCCGATCTTCCGCAAGATCATCGCCATGGCGCCGAAAGTCGTTAAAGACGCGGTCTGTCAGGAAGTGGTCATCGAAGGTGATGACGTCGATCTGGCCATGTTGCCGGTGCAGACCTGCTGGCCTGGCGATGTCGGCCCACTGATCACCTGGGGTCTGACCGTTACCAAAGGTCCAAACAAGGACCGGCAGAACCTGGGGATCTATCGCCAGCAGGTTATCGGTCGCAACAAAGTCATCATGCGCTGGTTGAGCCATCGTGGCGGCGCGCTGGACTTCCGTGAGTGGTGCGAGAAGCATCCGGGTCAACCGTTCCCGGTTTCCGTGGCGCTGGGTGCGGATCCTGCGACCATTCTCGGCGCGGTCACGCCGGTGCCGGACAGCCTCTCCGAGTACGCCTTCGCAGGTCTGTTGCGCGGCAACCGTACTGAGCTTGTGAAGTGCCGTGGCAACGATCTGCAGGTCCCGGCGACTGCTGAGATCATCCTTGAAGGCGTGATCCATCCGGGCGAAATGGCCGACGAAGGTCCTTATGGTGACCACACCGGCTACTACAACGAAGTCGACAGCTTCCCGGTGTTCACCGTCGAGCGCATCACCCATCGAATCAAACCGATCTACCACAGCACCTACACCGGTCGTCCACCGGATGAGCCGGCGATTCTCGGCGTAGCGCTGAACGAAGTGTTCGTGCCGATCCTGCAAAAGCAGTTTCCCGAAATCACCGACTTCTACCTGCCGCCGGAAGGTTGCTCGTACCGCATGGCCATTGTGACCATGAAGAAGCAGTATCCCGGTCATGCGAAGCGGGTAATGCTCGGTGTCTGGTCGTTTTTGCGACAGTTCATGTATACCAAGTTCGTTATCGTCACTGACGACGATATCAACGCACGCGACTGGAACGACGTGATCTGGGCCATCACCACGCGCATGGACCCCAAGCGCGACACGGTGATGATCGACAACACGCCAATCGACTACCTCGACTTCGCCTCGCCGGTTTCCGGCCTGGGGTCGAAGATGGGGCTCGATGCCACGCATAAATGGCCCGGTGAAACCACGCGCGAGTGGGGCCGGGTTATCGTCAAGGATGAGGCGGTCACCCGCCGGGTCGATGCCATCTGGAATCAGTTAGGAATAGATTGATGCGTGTAACCTTGCAGCCGTCCGGAGCAGTGCTTGAGATATTGCCCGGCGAGCGGATTCTCGATGGAGCACGGCGTCTGGGCTACGAATGCCCGCAGAGCTGTCGCAATGGCAATTGCCACGTATGTGGTGCGCTGCTGGTTGAAGGTCGTGTCGAACAGGCCGGTGATGTCCGTGACCACGGCGAGTTCTACACTTGCATTGCACAGCCGCTGGAAGACTGCATCGTGCTGTGGGATGGCGTCCTTGCGCTGGGAGAACTGCCGGTGCGCAGCCTTTCGTGTCAGGTGAGTGAGTGTGTTGAAGTCGGCGGCGATGTCTGGCGGGTACGGCTGCGGGCGCCGGCGGGCAAACCGCCGCGCTATCACGCCGGCCAGTACCTGATGCTCGAGCGCGAGAACGGCGAAAAATCCGCATTCTCGCTGGCTTCGGCACCCCACGCCGGGCGTGATCTGGAGCTGCATGTGCTGGTGCGCGAAGCCAGTGCACAAAGCCTGCTCGAACAACTGCAACGCAACCGCATGGCGCGGATCGAGATGCCGTTCGGCGACACCCACTTGTCTGAACTGCCGGACGGCCCATTGGTGCTCATCGCTGCCGGTACCGGTATGGCGCAAATGCACAGCCTGATCGAGCATTGCCGGGCTAAAGGCTTCAAACACCCGGTACATCTGTATTGGGGCGTGCGCCAGCCGGACGACTTCTATGAGATAGAACACTGGGATGAATGGAAGCAACTGCCCAATCTTTATCTGCACAAAGTGGTCAGCGATCTCTGCAGTTGGGAAGGGCGTTGCGGCATGCTGCATGAAGCGGTGTGCGAAGACATTACCGATTTGTCCTCGGTACATGTGTATGCGAGCGGCTCGCCAGCAATGATCTACGCGACCCTCGATGCACTGGTCTGCGCGGGCATGGATGCGCACCAGATGCGCGCCGATGTATTCGCCTATGCCCCCCGGCCTTGAGTCGGGAGAAGGTGCCTAGAAACGTATACCCGTGGTGATCATGACGGCATTGGCGCCGAGCAATACCAGCTCGGCGGCCAATGGGCCGTAGTGGGCACCCAGCGACGGAATGATCACCGGTGCCACGCCGAAGCGATTGAGGGGAATCTTGTCCTGATACTTGCCGCTGTAGCCTTCGAGTAGCCCGCCGGTCAGTTTGATATACACCGGGTAGCTGGCGCTTTCGTAACGCTTGCCTGCATAGGCGTAGTTCGACCGTTGGCTGAACGAGTTGCGAAAGGTCGCCGCGCCAAATACCCAGCCGGACGCTTCATTGCGTTCAAGGCCGATCAGGTCCTGGTTGTTATTGTGATCGGGGGCTGGCGAATAGTGTTTGGTATAGACGCTGGTCTGCACATACCAGAAACCGTTGTCCTCTTGTTGCGCGCCTTCCAGTGCTAGTGCATGGGAGGCCTGAGCCATTAACAGCAGGCCGTAAATCCATAGGTTTTTCATTGTGCGGCCCTGTCAGGCTGTTTGGCTTGCGCCTGTGGATGGCCGTTATACGCGGGCGTCCGCAGAAAGGGATAGGCGGGATATCCGAGCGATACGTGGGAAACATCCTACTTCAAGGCCCTTTATTCTAGAAGGGTGCAATGCTTATGCATATTTCATTCTGGTATTTAAGATAAAATTTAAAGTGTATTAGGCTATATACAAGGACCTTTAGCGCGCAGTGCAGCCTCGGTTGTGAGGTATACGGGTCATACGTCCTTTAACACTTTTCGTTTTACGGTTACTGCTATATGTTCTATTACGCTACTGTTAATTATATTTTGTAATACCTGTGGGGCCGAACACCTTTCGCCATGACAGCTATTGAATCTACTTTGTTGAATCTGGCTTACCCTCCGCAGCTCGATCTTGGCGCGCAGCTGACTCACGAACAACTACTCAGCTCGATTCGGGCCACCATGGCCCGGCACAAGGGCGGGCCAGTCTGGCTGTTTGCTTATGGCTCGTTGATCTGGCGCCCGGAATGCTCGGCGGTCGAGCGGGTACGCGGGCGAGTGCATGGCTACCATCGAGGCTTGTACCTGTGGTCTCA
>JAPLSD010000004.1 GCA_026398835.1 Pseudomonas sp. | reverse complement strand
CCGTTAACCGTGCCGTGCTCTTGTAGAAGATCCGCCACAGCGGTGACAGCGGGCCAGTAACGACGCACCAGACAGCTGGACCGGGCGATTGCTTGGGATTCGGCGTCGAGTAGCTTTCGTGCGGGCAGCAAACTGATCAATTCGTAACCCCGGCGCCGGTCACCCCAGCCGCTGCCGCTGATGAATTTGTCAGATTTGGTGTGCCTGTAGACTGCTTCGGCTACTGGGCCGGCGAAGCAATGGAGAAGGTCGCGTTCAATAGACTCGACCATAGAGGGCAAATATTCAGCAATCCCGGGGGCGTCGAAGGATGGGTGCGGGACAAAGTAATCAGCCTCTACCAACCCCTCTACGTTTTGCGGGTTGCCGCGCAGATCAATCATTGGGCCGGCGAAGGCTTCTGTCCTGGTGCGCACAGTGACGCGCTCTATGTGCTGATCATTCCACCAAAAGGCCAGGACATGGCCAGCTTCGTGGATGGCCGTGCGGCGCGGGCGCTGATTCATGGGCTGGTCCTCTGCCGTGCATGGGTTCGTCGCGTAAAAGGTCTTACGAGAGCTACTCATACCCGCTGCTCCATCTCCAGAGGCCCAGTAAAAGATTATGCCTATCAATACCTCATACGCCAGCTATTAGCTGACTGCTTTATAGGGGACTAACCTTAACGGAGCGCTGGTGAAAACTGGCCGGTTGAGACCTGAAAAGAAATACGAATAAGTCAGAAGCGTACTAGGCTTGCCGTGGGCCACCGTGCTGGTAACTCGATTGCTGCTATCCGGATTTCCCGTGTGACCACGACGATCAATTGATCGAGCAGTTGGCCCTGCAGCCTATGTCATTGATTTCGCTCGTCGCTATTGCGCGCCCACACCGGGCCGGGATAGCCGGATGAACACGACCAAAGGTAGCTCACACATGGAAACTGAATCGAAATGCCCGTTCAATCACGCCGCCGCGGGCGGTGGCCCGTCGAACCGCGACTGGTGGCCGAACCAACTAAATCTGAAGATCCTGCACCAGCACTCGTCCCTGTCCGACCCCATGGACGAGGGCTTCAACTACGCCGAAGCGTTCAAAAAACTGAACTTTGAGGCACTCAAGAAAGACCTGCATGCGCTGATGACCGATTCGCAAGACTGGTGGCCTGCGGACTTCGGTCACTATGGGCCGTTCTTTATTCGTATGGCCTGGCACGCCGCAGGTACGTACCGCACCGGTGACGGGCGTGGTGGTGCCGGCTCCGGTCAGCAACGCTTCGCGCCGCTCAACAGTTGGCCGGATAACGTCAGCCTCGACAAGGCGCGTCGACTGCTCTGGCCGATCAAGCAAAAGTATGGTCGTAACATCTCCTGGGCCGATCTGATCGTCCTCACCGGCAACGTCGCGCTGGAGTCCATGGGCTTCAAGACCTTTGGTTTTTCCGGGGGCCGTCCGGACGTCTGGGGACCAGATGAGGATGTCTACTGGGGCTCCGAAAGCACCTGGCTGGGGGGCGACGTGCGCTATGGCAATGAGGAGAGCCGTACCGTCCAGGAGCGCAACCTGGAGAAACCGCTCGCCGCGGTGCAAATGGGCCTGATCTACGTGAACCCGGAAGGCCCGGAGGGCAACCCGGACCCGGTCGCTGCTGCGGTGGATATCCGCGAAACGTTCGCTCGCATGGCGATGAATGACGAAGAAACCGTGGCACTGATCGCAGGCGGCCACGCCTTCGGCAAGACCCACGGCGCCGGGCCTGCATCCAATGTGGGGGCCGTGCCCGAAGCCGCTGGCCTCGAAGAGCAGGGCCTGGGCTGGAAGAGCAGCTTCGGCACGGGCAAAGGTGGCGACACGATCGCCAGCGGCCTGGAAGTGACCTGGACCACGACACCCACGAAGTGGAGCAATAATTACCTGGAGAACCTGTTCGGCTTCGAGTGGGAACTGACCAAGAGCCCGGCGGGTGCGAACCAGTGGACGGCGAAAAACGGCGCCGGCGCGGGCATCATTCCGGATGCTCACGACCCGTCCAAGCGTCGTAATCCAACCATGCTGACCACGGACCTGTCCCTGCGATTCGACCCGATCTATGAAAAGATTTCGCGGCGCTTCCTTGCGAATCCCGATCAGTTGGCCGACGCGTTCGCCCGCGCCTGGTTCAAGCTGATCCACCGCGACATGGGACCACTCTCGCGCTACCTCGGCCCGGAAATGCCCAACGAAAAACTCCTGTGGCAAGACCCCATCCCGGCGGTCGACCATGCCCTGGTCAACGACAGCGACATCGCCTCACTCAAGAGCAAGCTCCAGTCCTGTGGCCTGACAGTCTCGCAGCTTGTATCAACTGCTTGGGCGGCGGCTTCCACCTTCCGTGGCTCCGACAAGCGCGGTGGCGCCAACGGTGGGCGCCTGCGCCTGGCCCCGCAGAAGGACTGGCCGGCCAACCAGCCTGAGCAACTGGCGAACGTGCTGGCGACCCTCGAGAAGATCCAGAGCGAGTTCAACAGCGCGCAGACTGGCGGCAAGAAGATCTCACTGGCGGACCTGATCGTGCTGGCCGGTAGCGCTGGCGTCGAACAGGCGGCGAACAATGCCGGTCACACCATAACGGTGCCTTTCACGCCAGGACGCATGGACGCGAGTCAGGAACAGACGGATGTCGAGTCTTTCGGGTTTCTCGAACCCATCGCCGATGGCTTCCGTAACTACCTCAAGACCCGTTACCGCGTACCGGCCGAGGCATTACTGATTGACAAGGCGCAACTACTGACACTCACCGCGCCAGAAATGACGGTGCTCATTGGCGGCCTGCGCGTGCTCAATACCAACGTCGGACAAACCCGGCACGGGGTCTTCACCAAGCGACCTGAAGCGTTGACCAACGACTTCTTCACCAACCTGCTCGACATGGGCGTGGAATGGAAGCCGGTCTCGGACGTCAATGAAGAGTTTGAAGGACGCGATCGCAAAACCGGCGACCTCAAATGGACAGGCACTCGTGTCGATCTCGTCTTTGGCTCGAATGCGCAATTGAGGGCGTTGGCTGAGGTCTATGCATGCAGCGACGCGCAGGAGAAGTT
>JAPLSD010000072.1 GCA_026398835.1 Pseudomonas sp. | reverse complement strand
CCAGACGATGACCCGGAAGGTTTTCCAGGCGACCATCCAGGCGTGCCTGGATGCCGACAAGGACAAGGGCCCCGATGTCTGGCTCGAGGTAGGCAGCTGGGATCGCATAGGCATGACCGGACTCGATGGCGACCCCGACAAGTCGACGCTGGACGCGCTCAAGACCCATCGCCCGATTCAGGTCCGTTCCACCGACTTCCATACCGTACTGACAAATTCTCGTGGCCTGGCGGTTGCAGGCGTGAACAAACACACGGCCAATCCAGGTGATGGCAAGTACGCTCGCGACAGCGCCGGCAACCCGACCGGTATCTGCGAAGACGGTGCTGCCGATACCATGGCCGCCGTGGTGCCGGCGGCCACCGACGCAGAGAAGCTGAACCAGACCCGCGCGGCGCTCGACGCCATGCGCCAGCAAGGCATCACCAGCTTCTTCGATGCCTTGTCGGGGCCTGAGAATGGCAAAGCCTTCAGCACCCTGCAGCAGTCGGGCGAGCTGACCGCCCGGGCCTTGTTGGCGATCAAGCTGGACCCTGCCGCCGCTGCAGCAGACCCGGTCAAGACCATCGCCGAGGCCAAGGAATTGGCCAACACCTACGACCAGGGCGAGGCAAAAGTTGCGCCGGGCGTGAGCATGCGCCACGTCAAATTGTTCATGGATGGCATCATCAACGCTCCGGCTGACACCGGTGCAATGTTGACGCCGTACTTGCGCAATGCCGGAACCGAGACTGCACCCAAGTGGACGCCTGGCAAGAACCTCGGTGAGCTGTACTTTCCCCCGCAAGTACTCAATCCGCTGTTGCTGCAGGCGGTCCAGGCCGGCCTTGACCCGCACCTTCACGCCACCGGGGACCGCGCGGTGCGTGATGCACTGAACAGCATCGAATACGTGCGCCAGCAACTGCCCGGCAATGGCTTCCGTCCAGCCATCGCTCACGCCGAGTCGGTTGACCCTGCCGACTATGCGCGCTTCAAGGCGCTTGACGTGACCGCCACCATGTCCTTCCAGTGGGCCCAGCAGGCGCCTTCCACGGTCGACGGTACCAGCGATCACCTAGGTTCCGACCGTTTTGCACGCATGGAGCCATCGGGGAGCATCAGCCGCGCCGGCGGACGCGTTGCCTTCGGCAGCGACTGGCCCGTCGACCCTCTCGACGAATTCCTTGCGCTGAAGATCGGTGTCACCCGCTCAGGCGATCCGCTGAACCCACACAGCTATGGTCCCAAGAACGCGGGACGGCTCAACGCCGACCCGGCGCTGTCGCGTACTGAAGTGCTGCGCGCTATCACCATGAACGCCGCCGAGCAGCTGCAATTGGACGCTGTCGTCGGCTCGGTCGAGGTAGGCAAATTCGCCGACCTGATCGTATTGGACAAGAACTTCATGCAGGTTCCTGAGGATGAGTTGGCTCGAAATGACGTGCTACTGACGGTTGTGGGCGGCAAGGTCGTGTGGGCCAAGGCGCCGTTCGGTGGTCTTGATCAGCGGCCGGCTCGAGTCGTAGTGACTGAACAACAAAAATAAAAGCACCGTCTGCCCCTTAGAAGAGAACACAGTAATGACCAAGGTCAGCGATAGTCAGCAGCGAAGTCCCCTGATCGAGACACGTTCGATCGATTACATTCCCGAGGCCGAGCGCCATGGCAGCCTCTACAGCCAGTTCACCCTTTGGCTCGGCGCCAATCTGCAGATCACCGCGATAGTCACCGGTGCCTTGGCCGTGGTGCTGGGCGGCGATGTGTTCTGGTCACTCATTGGCTTGCTGATCGGCCAGCTGCTCGGCGGTACAGTGGTTGCTCTGCACGCTGCGCAAGGGCCCAAGCTTGGGCTGCCGCAGATGATCTCCAGCCGCGTGCAGTTTGGCGTCTATGGTGCGGCCATCCCGATTGTGCTGGTGTGTCTGATGTATCTCGGCTTCAGCGCCACCGGTGCGGTGCTGTCGGGGCAGGCCATTGCCCAGTTGATCAATGTCAGCGACAGCGCCGGCATCCTGATTTTCGCCTCATGCATCGCGTTTCTGACCCTCTTTGGTTATCGGGTCATTCACCTGGTCGGGAGGGTTGCCAGCGTGCTGGGCATCATTGCCTTCGCCTATCTGTTTACCCGGCTGATGACGCTCAACGATATCGGCCTGTTGCTGGAAAACCGTCACTTCGGCTGGAGTACCTTCCTGTTGGCGGTGTCCCTCTCCGCGTCCTGGCAGATCGCCTTTGGCCCCTATGTGGCCGACTACTCACGCTACCTGCCGAGCAAGACCTCGTCCTGGAAGACCTTCTGCGCCGTCGGTCTCGGTACGGTGCTGGGCGCCCAGGCTTCCATGGTGCTGGGAGTGTTCGCCGCTGCTTTGGCGGGCGCGAATTTCCGCGGTCACGAGGTAGCCACCATCGTCGGGTTGGGCAGTACCGGTGTGATGGCCTCCCTGCTTTACTTGAGCGTAGTGTTCGGCAAGGTCACGGTGTCCACCCTCAACGCCTATGGCAGCTTTATGTGCGTTGCCACCATTATCAGTGGCTTGCGTAGTCGTCTCGAGATATCCGCCGCGCAGCGCGTGCTGTTTGTGCTGGCGATTGTCGCGGCGTCCACCACGCTCGCACTGCTGGGCCAGTACTCGTTTCTAAGTACGTTCAAGTACTTCATTCTGTTTTTGCTGACCTTTTTCACGCCCTGGAGCGCGATCAACCTGGTGGATTACTACTTCATCAACAAGGAGCGCTATGACATCCCGGCGTTGTCCGATCCGGCGGGTCGCTATGGCCGCTGGAACGTATTGGGGATCAGCGTGTATGTCACCGGTGTATTGATCCAGCTGCCTTTTGTCGACACCCACTTCTACTCCGGGCCGATGGTCGCGCAGCTCGGCGGTGTCGATATTTCCTGGATCGTTGGTCTGGTGGTGCCGGGAATTCTCTATTACCTGCTGGCCAGGACATCAGCCCTTGCTGTGTCTCCTGAACGGAGCTCAAGGGCCTGAACGAAGCGCATTTTGCATACGCTCACACTGAGGTGAGGCCGAGGCGGGTGGGCGCATCACCCGCTGAGCTTTGTTGAACGAACCGATCAATCAACCACCTTGCGGCGGGTCCTGGTGGCAGATCAGTGCGATAGATAGCGTCGAAGGTATAAATCCCGCTTTTGTATTCTGGCATTTTCAGGTGTACGAGTCGGCCAGTATCCAAATCTTCCCGAACCATCGTGATCGGCATGTTCCCCCAGCCAATGCCTTCATGTAGCAACATGTGTTTAGCCCCCAGATCTGCCAGCCGCCACGTGTGGGTACTGAGGACTGCGAAATCCTTGTCTTTTGTCAGGAGCGAGCGGTCGGACAGCACAAGCTGGGTGAACTCACGTCCAGCACCTGGAATATTCGACTCGCTTGAAGCAAGTGGATGATTTGGGGCTGCAACCGGAATCAACTCAACACTGCCGACCCCAATTCGTTCGATACCATCAATCCCCTCATTCATCGGGCCACTGACGCCGACTGACGCGCCGCCGTTGATCACGAGTTGAGTGACTGCGCCGAGAGCCTCCATATGCAAGTGGAGCGCAACCGTAGGAAATTCCTCTCGAAATGATTTGAGTGCGTCCACCACGCGCTCAGCTGGAAGCATGACATCAAGTACAACGTGAACTTCAGCTTCGAGCCCCTGAAGCAGGCCTTTTACTTTGGCGCGTAATCCATGAATACCATTGGCGATGGTTCTGGCTTCGGCCAGAACGGTACGGCCGGCATCGGTGAGCTGGGGTTTACGAGTCGTATGTCGGTCAAAAAGAGCCACGCCGAGTTGCATCTCAAGATTGGCGATCGAATAGCTGATGACTGAAGTGGCTCGGTGCAGTTTTCTTGCGGCAGCCGCAAAACTGCCGACCTCGACAACCGTCAGGAATACACGCAGTTGATCGAGAGTGGGAGTGCCTGGGTCTGAGGTCATTTCGATTTCCTCGAACGTAATCGTCGAAATTAGTCGGCTATTACGATTGTAGAGTGGGTGGCAGACTTTCCTCAATGCGGCGCTCCGTGGTGGATGTGCCCTACTTGATGGAAGAACATCGAATGTCCCAATCTACAGCTACTACCTCTCGCGATCCCCATGAACTGTCCAGCTCTGTCGCTACCACAGCCACGGCTGCTCTGGTCGGCCGTGTGTTCCTCAGCGCCATCTTCATCCTCTCGGGCATCTCCAAATTGAGCGCCCCGGCGATGATGATCGGCTACATCGGTTCGGTTGGTTTGCCGTTCCCGCAACTCGCTCTAGCGTTAGCCATCATCATCGAAATCGGTGGCGGCATTGCTCTGATCGCTGGCTACCGCACCCGTACCGTTGCGCTGGTACTTGCCCTATTCAGCGTGTTCACCGCGCTGGCATTCCATAACAGTCTGAGCGACCAGAATCAGTTCATCCACTTCTTCAAGAACATCGCCATGGCGGGTGGCTTGTTGCAGATCGTCGCGTTCGGCGCCGGTCGCTTCAGCCTCGATGCCCGTCGTCGCTGAGCCAATGGCGCCGCAGTGGATGAACGCTTGCGGTGCCTCCTGGGTTTCATCCTTCGAAATCATCCGAGGATGTCTACCGTAGCCAGGCCTTCGAGGATGTGGTGGCGGATGTAGATATCGTGCGTGACCTGATTGGCGGCGAAACCCAGCTACGTTCCTGGAAGGAGTTGTTCGATGCAGGCCAACTCTCTGTAGAGGTCGAAGTGTTTCCGATCTCGCAGGTGAAGCAGGCCGTCGAAAAAGGTAGGGCCGGACATACACGCGGCAAAATCGTACTCAATCTTCGACAATAAAAATCAGGCAATAAAAGACCGCAAGCATGCAGGTGATCGCTGTTGCGAAACGCCTGCGCTCAACTGTGCGAAAAGTACTGCTTCAAGCCATACACGAGGCCGGCGAAGGGCATGCCGAGCGCAGCGTAGACGGCCTCGGCTTCGGGCGCGGCATTGTCGGCCAGAATCTCAACGGCGACGCTCGAGTAACCGACGGGGATCACGCCGGCCTGCTGCATGCGCACCACGCCCATGGCGACTTGCGTCTGGGTGAAGCCGCCGGAAGCATCGATCACTGCATAGCTGTTGTAGCCGTCGGCAATTGCCGAGATCGCCGGGAAGGCGAGGCAAACGTCGGTCGAGATACCCGTCACAATCAGGTTCTTGCGGCCGGTCGCCTTGACCGCATCGACGACGCGAGGCTCGTCCCAGGCGTTGACGGTGGTGCGCTCGATGCGCTTTATGCCCGGCAGCGCTTCGGCGAGCTCAGGGATCAGCGGCCCCCACATCCCCTCGGTTGTCGTGGTGACGATG
>JAPLSD010000286.1 GCA_026398835.1 Pseudomonas sp. | reverse complement strand
GGCTCAAGGGCCTCATCGCTGGCAAGCCAGGCTCCTACAATGGCAGGGCTGATCAGCCAAGCTGCTCTGCCACCGACTCCGGGATATCCGCGTTGGAGTAGACGTTCTGCACGTCATCCAGGTCTTCCAGCATGTCGATCAACTTGAGCACCTTCTCGGCGCCTTCCAGATCCAGTTCGGCGCTGGTTGTTGGCAACATGACGATTTCAGCGTCCACAGCCTTGAAACTCGCCGCTTCCAGCGCGTTGCGCACGGCATAAAAACCGGCGAACGAGGTGAAGACATCGATGGAGCCGTCTTCGTTGGTCACCACGTCATCGGCGTCCGCTTCCATGGCCGCTTCAATGAGCGCGTCTTCGTCGATGCCAGGCGCGAAGGAAATCTGCCCTTTGCGCTCGAACAGGTAAGCCACCGAGCCGTCAGTCCCCAGGTTGCCACCGCACTTGCTGAACGCATGCCGCACAGCAGCTGCAGTACGGTTACGGTTGTCGGTCATGCATTCGACCATGACCGCCACGCCGCCCGGGCCGTAGCCTTCGTAGGTCAGCTCGACCATGTCGTCGGTGTCGGCCGCACCAGCACCACGGGCAACCGCGCGATCGATGATGTCGCGACTCATGTTCGCACCAAGCGCCTTGTCCAGCGCCAGGCGCAGACGCGGGTTGGAACCCGGATCGGCACCGCCCTGACGGGCAGCAACGGTCAGCTCACGGATCCACTTGGTGAAAATCTTGCCCTTCTTGGCATCCTGACGTTCTTTGCGGTGCTTGATGTTCGCCCACTTGGAATGACCTGCCATAACTCGCTCCGAATTCTCTTTGAAACATTGCCCGCCACGCCATGAGGCGCCAGCCAGCAAATAAAAATCTCGACCCCCTCTCAATCTATAAAGAAAGGAAAGGGCGCATCCGAAGATGCGCCTTTCAGGTCAGCCTTACTCAGCCTTTGGCTGTTCGCGCAGACGGATGTGCAGTTCGCGCAGTGCCTTGGCATCCACGTGGCCCGGAGCCTGAGTCATGACGCAGGCAGCGCTCTGGGTTTTCGGGAACGCGATCACTTCACGGATCGACTGGGCGCCGGTCATCAGCATCACCAGACGGTCCAGACCGAAGGCCAGACCACCGTGGGGTGGCGCGCCGTATTTCAGGGCGTCGAGCAGGAAGCCGAACTTCTCTTCCTGTTCCGCTTCGCTGATACCCAGCAGACGGAATACCGATTGCTGCATTTCCTTGCGGTGGATACGGATCGAACCGCCACCCAGCTCAGTACCGTTCAGGACCATGTCGTAGGCACGGGACAAGGCTGTAGCCGGGCTGGCTTCCAGTTCTTGCGGCGAGCACTTCGGCGCGGTGAACGGGTGGTGCAGCGCAGTGAAGCTGCCGTCGTCGTTCTCTTCGAACATCGGGAAGTCGACGACCCACATCGGAGCCCATTCGCAGGTGTGCAGGCTGAAGTCGTTACCGACTTTAATCCGCAGCGCGCCCAGGGCTTCGCTGACGATCTTGGCTTTGTCGGCACCGAAGAACACGATGTCGCCATCGACCGCGCCAACGCGATCGAGGATCACGTTGAGGTTGGCCTCAGGGATGTTCTTGACGATTGGCGACTGCAGGCCTTCGACGCCCTTGGCGCGTTCGTTGACCTTGATGTACGCCAGGCCCTTGGCACCGTAGATGCCGACGAACTTGGTGTAGTCGTCGATCTTGCTGCGCGGCATGCTCGCCCCGCCCGGTACGCGCAAGGCAGCAACACGGCATTTCGGATCGTTGGCCGGACCGCTGAAGACTTTGAAATCGACATCTTTGA
Source organism: Pseudomonas sp. (assembly GCA_026398835.1). Taxonomy (GTDB): domain Bacteria; phylum Pseudomonadota; class Gammaproteobacteria; order Pseudomonadales; family Pseudomonadaceae; genus Aquipseudomonas. The sequence goes on along the minus strand of JAPLSD010000286.1, from coordinate 508 downwards.
GCTGATCGGCAACGTCCACTAGTTCCAGCGGGTTACGCAGGTCCGGCTTATCGGAACCGTAACGACGCATGGCCTCGTCCCAGGTCATGTGCGGGAATTCACCGAATTCCAGATCCAGCACTTCCTTGAACAGGTTGCGGATCATGCCTTCGGTGATGCCCATGATCTCGGCTTCGTTGAGGAAGCTGGTTTCGATGTCGATCTGGGTGAATTCCGGCTGACGGTCTGCACGCAGGTCTTCGTCGCGGAAGCACTTGGCGATCTGGTAGTAGCGATCAAAACCGGCAACCATCAGCAGTTGCTTGAACAGCTGCGGTGATTGCGGCAAGGCGAAGAAACTACCGGCGTGGGTACGGCTCGGCACCAGATAGTCACGCGCACCTTCAGGGGTAGCACGGGTCAGGATCGGTGTTTCGACGTCGAGGAAGCCGTTTTCGTCCATGTAACGACGGATGCTGGTGGTCATGCGCGAACGCAGACGCAGCTTTTCGAGCATTTCCGGGCGACG
>JAPLSD010000267.1 GCA_026398835.1 Pseudomonas sp. | reverse complement strand
TGCTTGCGTATAACCTGAGGCTCCACAGAGGGGCCCGACAGGCTAGTGCTGAGGGTCATAGGCAATATTCTTGTTCTTATAATAGTGAGCAGGGTTAAGCCCGAAACGTCGCAGGAGCATACACAAGCAACTGCCCGGACCAAACTGCTCCAGATCATAAAAACAGCAAAACGAAGGGTACCTGATCCCCCTCCAAACCACTTGAGCGAGCCCCGTCAACGCCTGCAGAGAATGACTGACCGGTCGTCCCCGGCGTTTCTTTTTATCGGTTAAACCAAAGCTCGGTTTGCCCGGTGTGGCCCGGCACCCTAGAATGCTCCGATGCGCGATGATCTCTCCTTTCTGCTGAACTCCCTCAACGATGCCCAACGCCAGGCCGTAGCTGCCTCCGTGGGTCGTCAGTTGGTCCTGGCCGGTGCTGGTTCCGGTAAAACCCGTGTGCTAGTGCACCGCATCGCCTGGTTGATCCAGGTCGAGCAGGCCTCGTCACACTCGATCCTGTCGGTGACCTTCACCAACAAGGCCGCTGCCGAGATGCGCCATCGCATCGAGCAGTTGATGGGCATCAGCCCGGCCGGTATGTGGGTCGGCACCTTCCACGGCCTGGCGCACCGCCTGTTGCGGGCGCACTGGCAGGAAGCCGGGTTGAGCCAGACTTTCCAGATCCTCGACAGCGATGACCAGCAACGGTTGGTCAAACGAGTGATCCGTGAGCTGGGGCTGGATGAGCAACGCTGGCCGGCACGGCAGGCACAGTGGTTCATCAATGGGCAGAAAGACGAAGGCTTGCGCCCGCAACACATTCAAGCCAGCGGCGATCTGTTCCTGGCCACCATGCGCAGCATCTATGAAGCCTACGAGGCTGCCTGCCTGCGCGCCGGAGTCATCGACTTCTCCGAGCTGCTGCTGCGCGCCCTCGATCTGTGGCGCGACCACCCAGGCTTGCTGGCGCACTATCAAAAGCGCTTCCGCCATGTGCTGGTGGACGAGTTCCAGGACACCAACGCCGTGCAGTACGCCTGGTTGCGTCTGCTGGCCAAGGGCGGCGACAGCCTGATGGTAGTCGGCGATGACGACCAGTCGATCTACGGCTGGCGCGGCGCGAAAATCGAGAACATTTACCAATATTCCGAAGACTTCCCGGACGCTGAAACCATTCGTCTGGAACAGAACTACCGCTCCACCGCCGGGATCCTCAAGGCCGCCAACGCCTTGATCGCGAACAACACCGGGCGCCTGGGCAAAGAGTTGTGGACCGACGGTGGCGAAGGCGAAGCGATCAATCTGTACGCGGCCTTCAACGAACACGATGAAGCGCGCTACGTGGTGGAAACCATTGAAAGCGCCCTGAAAACCGGCATGGCCCGCAGCGATATCGCCATTTTGTATCGTTCCAACGCCCAATCCCGGGTACTTGAAGAAGCGCTGCTGCGCGAACGGATTCCTTACCGGATCTACGGTGGCCAACGCTTCTTCGAACGGGCCGAAATCAAGAACGCCATGGCCTACCTGCGCTTGCTCGAAGGTCGCGGCAACGATGCAGCGCTGGAGCGGGTGATCAACATCCCGGCCCGTGGCATCGGCGAGAAAACCGTCGAAGCGATC
>JAPLSD010000436.1 GCA_026398835.1 Pseudomonas sp. | reverse complement strand
CATTCAACGGGCCTGGCCTTTCAGGTTACTTCGGTGGGCTACACGCCTTTCTTGACCGCATTGATCAGGTCCTGGCTCAGGACTTGAGCCGGAGCCACCTGGACGCTTTGGGTATAGAAGGGTGGCAGGTTCTGGGCCAGCGTCGACAGCGCCTGAGGCGTGGTGTTACCCGGCAGCAGCACATATTGCAGGTTCGACGGGTAACTCAGCGGAACCGGGCCTTCCATGGTCGACCCGTAGGCGCCGAAGGTCATCACGGCTTGCGGGGTGGTCGGGTCGGGGGCGTAGAGGAACACGAAGGTGCCGTATTTGGGGTGCGTGAGGTATTGCTCGGCTTCTGCGCGAACGGCTGGGTCCGGGTCATTCATCAAGGTCCAGCGCATCACCGCATAGCTGCGAGTGGTTTCCATGAAGGCGGTTTTGATCGGTGATTCGTTCTCCACTCCGCCCAGACACACCAGCAGGTTGCCAAAGGGGTCGAGCAAGGCCACGGAGTTGAAGACCTCGGTCTTCTGCGCGGCTTTCTGCGCGGTCTGCAGCAGAGGCGGAGCCAGCTCCGCACCCGGGTCTCGGGGGTTGAGCGAGCAGACGGTCAAAGCGTACGGGCTCAGCTTGGTGAGTGCCTTGCGCACCGGGCTGTTGGCCGGGAGTGTTGCAGGGTTCTTCAGGTGTGACGGGTCCAGGCCACTGTTGTTGCTCGCTTCGCGCACCGTATTGACGCTGGCGTCGAAGATCGAAGCGGTGAGGTAGTAGGCCGATGAGTCGATGCCCTGGCCGCCAAATACCGGTCTCATTGAGCCCTGATACGGCCGGCTGACGGGAGCTGCGATGGCGTAATAGGCCCAGGAGTTTTGCGCCTGCTGACGAATCTGTGGCGGCAGGGACGGGAAGTTGAACTGGCTGTTGTAGTTGATCCCGGCATAGGTATCGATCGCGCTGACGGCGACGTTGAAACCGGCGGTCAGCAGCGAGCCTGCGCACATGGCGCAAGGGTCCAGGGTGGTGACGATGGTCAGTTGGCTGGGTGTAGGAAGATTCAGCGCTGCTACGTTCTCGTAATACCAGTCGACCAGCTGTCGCTCGCCGTGGGCGGTCGGGTCGTGAGGCAGGAAGTAGGTGGTGTTGCCCAGGAAAGGCATCAGTACGTTGTTGTGCATCGCGACGATGACTTCGCCGGTCGCGTTATTGATGATGGCGCCGCCGACGGCGAAGGTTTGCTGAAGTGCGGCGAGAATGGCTTGGTCGGCGACGGTGTTTACAGCTTCCTGTGCACTGTTCACTGTGCTCATGGTGTGTGAGCTCCTTGCTGTCCTTGCGCCAGACTATTCTGGCGTTTGAAGACGATAGCTCAGCTTTTCAAGCGCGGTTATGTTCTTTGGCTTGAATGCTTATGCACAATGGGCTAGACCCATTGGTGATTAATAAGGGTTTTTTTGGATCCAATCTAATCACTCCGCAACTGACTGTTTTTTCAATTTTTTATTGAGTGAACGAAAATTGAACAGTTGTTGTTTCAGCTCTGAAACGGCGCTGGAATTGGATCCGCGCAAGTTTCATCAACAGAGTTATCCACAGGCTGTGGCGTGAAGAAAGGTGGCTATTGGCGTTCGGCCAGTAGCATCAGGTTGCGGGGTGTCAGCGGGGTTTCGCAGAATAATCCGAGGCGCACGTCGTAGCCTTGTTCTTCCAGAAAGAGTGCGCGATCAAGTACCAGCCACAGTTCCAGCGGACGACGAAACAGGCCGCGTACCAGTTCCAGATTGCGTACGTGTGCCAATCGTTTCCAACCAGCAGCTTCCAATGCTGACCAATCCTGCTCGTCTGTGGATAAGTCTTTGAGTGCGGCGAGATCACGGCAATAGTCGGCAAACGGCTTGTCCAGCCAGGCGCTGGGCAGTGAAGGGGTCGGTAGGTACTCGTCGTACCCGCGCAGTTGCCGTTGCAGCAGATCGAAAGCCAGGCGCCGGGCCATCGAGGTATCACGCTGACGTCGGACGCGGGCGCCAGCGGTGACGGTTTCGCTGAGGGGGAGTGCCAGATCGTCGAGCGATAGCTGTAGGTCGGATGCTTTGGCCGCAACGGAAAGTGCCTGGTACTCGCTGCTCTGGATGCGGTTGTAGCAGCAGGGCGCGATTGCCAGTTGTTTGCAGCCCGTTGCGCTG
>JAPLSD010000568.1 GCA_026398835.1 Pseudomonas sp. | reverse complement strand
GTGCTGCCCTTCTTGAAGCTGTTGAGCACATCCGGCGCCCAGCGTGCAGCCAGCTCTTTCAAGGTCGACACATCAAGATTGCGGTAATGGAAGTAGCTTTCCAGCGCTTTCATGTGGGTATAGAGAAAGCGGCGATCCTGGCAAATGCTGTTGCCGCAGATCGGCGACTTGCCCTTGGGCACCCACTTCTCCAGGAACGCGATGGTCTCGGCTTCGGCTTCGGCCATACTGATGGTGCTTTCGCGAACCCGTTGAGTCAGGCCGGAACCGCCGTGTTGACGGGTATTCCACTCATCCATGCCAGCGAGGATTTCGTCGCTGTGGTGGATGGCGATGACCGGGCCTTCAGCCAAGGTATTGAGATTGCTGTCAGTGACAATGGTCGCCATCTCTATGATGACGTCGGTGTCAGGGTTCAGACCGGTCATTTCCAGATCGATCCAAATCAGATTCTGCGGGTTTTGCATGTGTCGGCTCCTCGGCGTAGTTGCGCAGTTTAGCCTAGCCAGTAGGCAGGGCGTGCTAAACTCGCGGCCGTTTTACCTAACCGCTGCATTATTGACACGGAACACCCATGGCCAAACGCCAGCTCAATCGTCGCCAAAACTGGCGCATCGAAAAGATTCAAGGTGAACGCGCTGCCCGCGCCGCCAAACGCGAATCCTCTGCCGTGGAAGCACTCGAGGGCGGCGATCTTGGCCCCGAGCAAACCGGGCTGGTAATCGCCCACTTCGGTGTGCAGGTCGAGGTCGAAGCTCGCGACGGCGAACTGGCCGGCCAGGTTTTCCGCTGCCACTTGCGCGCCAACCTGCCCGCGCTGGTGACCGGTGATCAGGTGGTCTGGCGCGCCGGCAACCAGGGTATCGGTGTCATCGTTGCGCAATTGCCGCGTAACACTGAACTCTGTCGCCCGGACAGTCGCGGCCAGCTCAAGCCTGTAGCGGCCAACGTCGACATGATCGTCATCGTCTTCGCCCCGCTGCCAGAACCCCACGCCAACCTGATCGACCGTTATCTGGTCGCCGCTGAGCATGCCGGCATTCGCCCGCTGTTGCTGCTGAACAAGGCCGACCTGATCGACGATCAAAACGCTCCGGCGCTGAATGCCTTGCTGGCGGTCTACCGGCAGTTGGGTTATCCGCTGCTGGAAGTGTCGGCTCACCACGGCGACGGCATGGAGAAGTTGCAAGCGCAACTCGACGGCCGTATCAGCGTCTTCGTCGGCCAGTCCGGCGTCGGCAAGTCCTCGCTGGTGAACAGCCTGTTGCCGGAAGTCGAAGCCCGTGTCGGCCCGCTGTCGGAACTGTCCGGCCAGGGTACGCACACCACCACCACAGCCCGGCTGTTCCACTTCCCGGGCGGCGGTGAACTGATCGACTCCCCGGGGATTCGTGAGTTCGGTCTGGGCCATGTCAGCCGCGCTGACGTCGAAGCCGGCTTCATCGAGTTCAACGATCTGATCGGCACCTGCCGCTTCCGTGACTGCAAGCACGACCGCGAGCCGGGTTGCGCGCTGCTCAAAGCGCTGGAAGAAGGCCGCGTGCAGCAGCAACGGATGAACAGCTACCGCTCGATCATCGCCAGCCTGCCGGAAACCAGCTATTAAGTAGCGATCAGCAGAGACGAAAAAGCCGCGATCATCGCGGCTTTTTTGTGGGTTACTGCTTCGGTGGTTCAGGGGCTTTGCCTGTCTCCCCTGCTTTCGGTGGACTGTCCTCAAAGAGGTTCAGTCTCTCCCGAAGCTCATGGGCCGGCAGCGGCTGCTTGTCTGCCGGCACAGCGTTCGGATCGGCGGCCGCGCCCGGCACTTCACCCGGCGCGCCCTGCCCTGGTGCCGGCGCTGGTGCAGGCTCGGCACCTTGCTCGCCTTCGATGGCGCGCTGGGCTTTCTTGGTCAGCACAACGATATCGATCCGCCGGTTGACCGGATTGAACGGATGCTCGCGATCAAACAATGCCGACGAGGCGAAACCCACTACCCTGGCCACTTGCTTATCCGGATAACCACCGGCAACCAGTGCGCGGCGCGCGGCGTTGGCACGGTTGGCCGACAGCTCCCAGTTACCAAAGTCGCCGGTGCCCGAGTATGGCTTGGCGTCGGTGTGACCACTGACGCTGATCTTGTTCGGTACCGCTTTGATGGTGTCCGCCATGGCCAGCAGGATGTCTTCGAAATACGGTTTCAGACGCGCACTGCCGGAGTCGAACATCGGCCGGTTCTCGGCGTCCATGATCTGGATGCGCAAACCGTCCGGGGTGATTTCGAACAGGATCTGGTCCTTGAATTTCTGCAGCTGCGGGTTCTCTTCAACCTTGCTCTGCAATTCTTGCAGCAGCAACTCGAGGCGTTCCTGCTCGACCTGTTCGGCCATGCTCTCGACCTGCTGGGTATCGACGGTGACCTTGTCCGGCTGCGGCTGGGACTTGACCTCGGGATTGATGGTCTTCTCCGGCGCCAACTCCGGCGAGCCACCCAGATCGATGATGAACGGCGTACCGCTTTCGGAGAAACCGATCGGGTCCTTGAAGTAACCGGCGATGGCGATCTTCTGCTCCGGGGTCGCGGTGGACAACAGCCACAGCACCAGGAAGAACGCCATCATCGCCGTTGCAAAGTCCGCGAAGGCAATTTTCCAGGCGCCCCCGTGATGCCCACCGGCGTAGCGCTTGACGCGCTTGATGATAATCGGCTGATTATTTTCCATGGCTTAGCGACCGCGAACCGCTTGTTCCAGCTCAGCGAAGCTAGGGCGGTGCGACGGGTACAGAACCTTGCGTCCGAACTCCACCGCCAGCGACGGCGGCATGCCAGAGGCCGATGCCACCAGCGAGGCCTTGATGGCTTCGTAGACGTTCAGTTCTTCCTTGGCATCATGGGCCAGCGAATGAGCCAGCGGGCCGAAGAAACCGTAGGCCGCGAGAATACCGAAGAAGGTACCCACCAGCGCCGCACCCACGTGCATGCCGATGGCTTTCTGGTCACCTTCGCCGAGGGAGGCCATGGTCACCACGATACCCAAGACCGCCGCGACGATACCGAAACCTGGCATCGCATCAGCGATGCCGTTGACCGCGTGGGAAGGATGCTCCAAATCTTCTTTCAGGCTGAACAGCTCCATGTCGAACAGACCTTCAAGCTCATGGGGAGCCATGTTGCCGGAGGACATGATGCGCAAGTAATCGCAGATGTAGGCCGTCATGCGGTCATCTTTGAGCACCGCAGGGTACTTGGCGAAGATCGGGCTGGCGGCGGCGTCTTCGATGTCGCCTTCAATCGCCATCATGCCTTCGCGGCGGCTTTTGTTGAGGATCTCGTAGATCAGGCCCAACACCTCCAGATAGAAGGTATGAGTGAAACGCGAGCCGAACATCCCCAGGGATTTTTTGAGGACGTGCTTCGTCATGTGGCCGGGGTTGGCTTGAAGGAACGCACCGAGGGCTGCACCACCAATGATCATGACCTCAAAAGGCTGAATCAGGGCGGCAATCTTGCCGTGGGAAAGCACGTATCCGCCAAGCACGCTCGCGAATACGACGATGATGCCGATAATTTTAGCCATAGTAGGAAAGTACTTATTGAGTCGGGTTCAAGGTCATATTCAGAAGTTAATAAAACTCTTCTTCTGCTTATCGGCAAAACTGCGCCAGACTATAGGCCGTTAAGGCGAAAAACCAACTTGCCCCCTTTTGGGCGTGTTAATTGTGAATGATGATCGCGCCCAACCATGGCTAATGAAACGACAGTCCCGACTATAAAACCCAACACCCTCGAGGGCTGGATAAAGCTCCTCGACGCGGTGCGTTTACCGGTGCCGCAAGCCAGTCATGACCGGGTATGCAAAGCCATCGCCGACAGCCGCAGTTCAATGCGCGATATCGCCGAGTTGATGCAAGAGAGTCCCGCGCTGGCCCTCAGCGTGATTCGCGAAGCCAACCAACACACCCACGGCAGCATGACCGAGCCGGCCGAGAACCTTGAGGTCGCGATCAATCGCCTCGGTTTGAAGCGCACTGAAGAATTGCTCGCGCGCCTGCCGGCCTTGCC
>JAPLSD010000005.1 GCA_026398835.1 Pseudomonas sp. | reverse complement strand
GTCGACGACTTCGCCAAGCAGTCACTGCGCGTGCAGCTCAAAGGCGACACGTTCAACGTTGATCGCTACCTGCCGCCAAAATCCGCAGAAGCCAACAGCGCTGCGGTGGCTCGCAAGGCTGAAGTGAAAAGCAGCGAAGCCACTGCCATGTCCGGTCCCGCTACTTCCCCGCTGCCGGAGGCACCGACCAAGGGCGCCTGGAGCACTGAGAAACTGCTGCCAGTGGAACGCCTGAGCAAACTGGATATCGACGCCGACCTGAGTTTCGGTCAACTGACCCTCGACAAGTTGCCGATCCAGAACGCAGCGCTGAAAGCTTCCGGCCAAAGCGGCCTGCTCAAGCTCGAAAACCTGAGCGGCGAACTCTACAACGGCAGCTTCGAAGCCAATGGCAACCTTGACGTGCGGCAGCCATTGCCGTTGCTGAGCATGCAGACACGCATAAGCAAAGTGCCAGTCGAGCGCATCCTCGAGAGTCAGGGGCAAACGCCTCCAGTCAAAGGTCTGGTCACCTTGAACAGCAACCTGACTGGCAGCGGTAATAGCCAGAAAGACCTGATCGACAGCCTCAACGGCACCGCAAGCTTCGTCATCAATAATGGCGTGCTGCTCAATGCCAACCTTGAACAGCAACTCTGCCAGGGCATCGCCACGCTCAATCGCAAAACCCTCAGCGGCGCACCGCGGGGCAAGGACACACCGTTCGAGGAGCTCAAGGGCAACCTGACCTTCCATAACGGCGTGGCCAGCAACCCGGACCTGAAAGTGCGCATCCCCGGCCTGACCGTCAACGGCAATGGCGATGTCGATCTGCGAGTGCTAGGCATGGATTACCGCTTAGGCATCGTCATCGAAGGCGACAAGAGCGATATGCCGGACCCGGCCTGCCAGGTCAACCAACGCTACGTCGGCATTGAGTGGCCGCTGCGTTGCCGTGGTCCGCTGGAGCTGGGCGCCAAGGCCTGCCGCCTGGACAACGAGGGACTGGGCAAGATTGCAAGCAAACTGGCGGGTGAAAAGCTGGGCGAGAAGCTTGAAGAGAAACTCGGCGACAAAGTCAGTCCAGAACTGAAAAACGCTCTCAAGGGGCTGTTCAAACGATGAGAGCCGAGCAATTTTCAACGGCGGTGCTGGATTGGTACGATCGCCACGGGCGCCACGATTTGCCTTGGCAACAGGGCATCACGCCGTATCGGGTGTGGGTCTCGGAAATCATGCTGCAGCAGACTCAGGTCAGCACGGTGCTGAACTACTTCGACCGCTTCATGGCGTCCTTGCCAACGGTCGAAGCCCTGGCCGCAGCACCCGAAGACGAAGTGCTGCACCTGTGGACGGGCCTGGGTTACTACACCCGTGCCCGTAACCTGCAAAAGACCGCGAAAATCATTGTCGCCAACTATGGCGGCGAGTTTCCCCGCGACGTCGAGAAGCTCATCGAGCTACCCGGCATCGGCTTGTCCACCGCCGGAGCCATCGCCAGCCTGAGCATGGGCCTGCGCGCGCCGATCCTCGACGGCAACGTCAAACGGGTGCTGGCGCGCTTTACCGCGCAAGAGGGCTACCCTGGCGAACCCAAGGTCGCCAAACAGCTGTGGGCCAATGCCGAACGCTTCACGCCTCACAGCCGGGTGAATAACTACACCCAGGCGATGATGGACCTCGGCGCAACGCTGTGTACCCGCAGCAAACCCAGCTGCCTGCTTTGCCCGCTGGAAAGCGGCTGCGAAGCACGCATGCTTGGCCTGGAGACTCGCTACCCGGTGCCCAAACCGCGCAAGAGCGTGCCGCAAAAGCGCACTCTGATGCCGATGCTGGCCAACCGCGACGGCGCCATTCTGCTTTACCGACGCCCGTCCACGGGCCTCTGGGGCGGTCTCTGGAGCTTGCCGGAGCTGGATGATCTCGGCGACCTGGAACATCTGGCCCAGCAACACTCGCTGGAACTGGGCAAGCATCACGAACTGCCGAGCCTGATTCACACCTTCAGCCATTTCCAATTGGCTATCGAACCCTGGCTGGTCCAGGTCCAGGAGTCCAGCCATCACGTGGCCGAGGCCGACTGGCTCTGGTATAACCTCGCCACCCCGCCGCGCCTGGGCCTTGCCGCCCCGGTGAAAAAGCTGCTCAAACGCGCGGCCGACGTATTGAACGCAGGAGAGTTGTCATGACCCGCACCATCATGTGCCGCAAGTACAAAGAAGAACTGCCCGCCCTTGAGCGCGCTCCGTTTCCAGGCGCCAAAGGTGAAGACATTTTCAACCACGTCTCCCAGAAAGCCTGGGCCGACTGGCAGAAGCACCAGACCCTGCTGATCAACGAAAAACGCCTGAACATGATGAACTCCGAAGACCGCAAATACCTGCAGGGTGAAATGGATAAGTTCTTTTCCGGCGAGGATTACGCCAAGGCCGAAGGCTACGTTCCACCCGCGGAATAACCCGACACAAAAGGGCTTGGGTCGTAAGCGACGGTAATAATTAAACTTTTTTTGAAAACTTGCTTGACGACCCCCTAAAAAACCAGTTTAATGCGCCCCGTTGCCCAGATAGCTCAGTCGGTAGAGCAGGGGATTGAAAATCCCCGTGTCGGCGGTTCGATTCCGTCTCTGGGCACCACATTCAGCTTTGATGTGGTGTTAACCACCACATCAAAGCCCACAAAAAACCCGCCTAGTGCGGGTTTTTTGTTGCCTGTAGTTTTTGACGCAATGCTAACGGCTACCAGGCATCAACGGTCAATAGCTATCACTCCAGTGGAATTGCAGATCACGAACAGCTCCGCTTTTGACTTCAACGTCACTTCGTTTTTCCTGGCCACTGCGAGCTGTGACAACCAAGTATTTACCAGGCGGAAGCTGAACATAAACGATAGGGCCTACCTTACTCAGCGTCAGCACTGAGCTCCCCTGCGTGTTCTGAATTGCAACATCGACATCAGGGATATATTGATTTCCCGAACCGACAGAAAAGGTCATGTGCAGGTTGTAACCCTTGGTCTGCAGAATGGCCCGCGACTCATCCAGTCCAATGCCGCCTGATAGATAGGTCACTCCATTTTGCTGTTGCGGCTCCAACTGCACAGCGGACGGATCGATCGGCTCGTTGGTGACAGTGGCAGCCTGAACCACCGTTGCTGGTAATCCCGACAGCATGGCCACGACAGCTCCTGAGAACGCTAGTAAGTGGAAGGACTTCATGATGACAACTCCCAGGTTCGTACAGAACCCATGATTGGGATGCCACCACTGAGCGCTATGCCATAAAGCGGCGGCATTCCGATTAAGTCTCCCCCTCTACTGTTGATCCCTCTGGCTCTAATAAGTTTATATCTTGCTCATTGGCTGCTAGATCAGCCCGGTGCAAGATTTCCACACAACAAGCGTCGATGAGCCTGGCTGTGACGCCATTAAAAAACACAGACGATGTTTTAAGCCTTCCCTATAGTGAGCAACTTGATCGCTTTTCCGTCTCCTGAAAAAGAGCAAGTGCCCATGAGTCTGCAAAGCCCATCCTCGCTCTCGCCATCGACGACCGCCCAAGCTCCGTCGCCATTGCTCATGTCCGGGCCCAGCGAGGCATTCAAGGAGCCGGCCGCCGATGGCTTCGTCCTGGGTGGTTTCACCTGGCGCCATCGTCACAGGGACACCGAGCGCTCGGTGGTGGTGATCAACGCGGCGACGTCAGTACGCTGCCGGCATTACTTTCGCTTCGCCGATTACCTGTTCGGCAACGGCTTCGATGTCATCACCTACGACTATCGCGGCATCGGCGAGTCACGACCAGCATCGTTACGTGGCTTCAACGCATCATGGTCGGACTGGGGCGCGCTCGATTTCGAGGCCATGTTGCAACGGGCGACGCAGGAGTTCCCCGGCCAACCCATAGACGTAGTCGGCCATAGCTTCGGCGGCTGTGCCGCCGGGCTGGGAGCCTCGGGGCACCTGATCCGGCGCCTGGTGACCGTGGGCGCTCAATTCGCCTACTGGCGCGACTACGCCCCGGCCAGCCGCTGGCGGATGTTCTGCAAGTGGCATCTGCTGATGCCGCTGGTGACGATGTTCTGCGGTTACTTCCCCGGCAAGCGTCTGGGCTGGCTTGAAGACACCCCTGCCGGCGTGGTCCGGGACTGGAGCACCCCGACCGCACAGTACGAGAGGCGCCCCAGCGGGCGCATGTTCGATGAACTGCCATTCTCCGCTGTCACTGCCCAAACTCTCGCCATCAGCCTCAGCGACGATCCCTACGGCACTGTCGCAGCCATCGAGCGACTGCTTGGCTACTTCACTGCCAGCACAAACACGCACCTGCGAATCGCCCCGGAAGACATCGGAGAAGTGGAAGTCGGACATTTCGCCTTTTTTCGCAGCCCTTACCAAGCCACACTATGGCCCATTGCATTGTCCTGGCTGCAAAACGGCGAGCTTGCCCCCGGTACGCGCGGGCGGCTAATGCCACGCTATGCACCTGATTGACCTGCCCCTATCAACGAAATACGGAACGAAGCCCATGGCATCCGCGAACAAACAACACAAACGCGCCTCCCGCGCTAAAGCCAAGGCTAAACAGAACCGAACTCAGCGCGCGGGCGCCTCAGTCGAAGCGCTGGATCCGAATGACGATCGCATCGACTTTGAATCGGTGGATTTGACCGAGCTGTTCAAAAAAATGCGCGCAGCCGAAACCACCAGCCAACAGGC
>JAPLSD010000418.1 GCA_026398835.1 Pseudomonas sp. | reverse complement strand
TGGGCGAAACCCGGTTGACCTTCGAGAATACTGGCCCAAGGATTACCGTCCGCATCTACTGCGCCGTACAGCATGAAGGGCAATTGCTGATAGAACTGCCGATGCTGATCAGGCAAATAACTGCGGATAACCTTGGGTCCAAACGCCTCCATGCGCTCAGCAACACCGACGTGAGCCTGCAATTGTTTCTCGCCGGCATGCCAGGGTGATTGAAGGTTCATCGTGGTGTCTCCCCTGCACCGATGGCACAGTCTGAACGGCCCAGCCAGGCTGGGCCGGAGTTCGCTCACATCAGGCAGTTTGCAAGCCGGCCACCGTGCGCGGCATACCGACAAAACCGGGCAAGGCTTCGATGCGCGCCAGCCAGGCCTGCACATTGGCATAGTCGGCCAGCGACACATTGCCTTCCGGCGCATGGGCGATATAGCTGTAGGCGGCGACATCAGCGATGGTCGGTTCGTCACCCGCCAGATAAGCAGTGTGGGCCAACTCTTGATCAATCACCTTGAGCAGGCTGTGGGAACGGGCGATTACCTCTTCAGCGTTATACGGTGCGCCAAATACGGTGATCAACCGAGCCGTAGCTGGCCCTGAGGCAATCTGCCCGGCCGCGACCGACAACCAGCGCTGGACCTTGGCAGCACCAACCGGGTCCGCCGGCAGCCAGCGGCCTTTGCCGTATTTCTGCGCCAGGTACACCAGAATCGCATTGGAGTCGGCCAGCACCACACCTTGGTCATCGATGACCGGAACCTGACCAAAAGAATTCAGGGCGAGGAAATCCGCCTGCTTGTGAGCGCCCTTGACCAGATCGACGAACACCAGTTCGGTAGGCAGTTCGAGCAGCGAGAGCATCAGCTCGACACGGTGGGAGTGACCAGAGCGCGGGAAGTTATAGAGTTTGATGGCGTGCTGGGACATGGAGGACTCCGCGAGGTAAGCGCGCAGTTCAGAAGAGATCCGCGCCGATGGGAGCTATCTTCCACTTTCGATGAAAACAACAGAATAACCAGAAAACACAATCCATTATTTCACCCACTGCAACAAAGCATCAGGCCTGCAATGCTGGATGCTCGCGAAGCGCCTTCACGGCAAAATCCACGAAGCTGCGCACCCGCGCCGGCGCCTTGCGCCCACCTTGATACACCACATGAATCGGCAACGGCGGCAGTTCAAAATCCTGAAGAACGATTTCCAGCTCGCCTGCAGAAACCTTGCTGGCGACCTGATAAGACAGCACTCGGGTCAGTCCCCACCCCAGACAAGCAGCCGTGATTGCCGCTTGATTCGCGTTGACCACCAACCGCGGTTCTGGACGGATGCTCAGCGCTGTTCCTGCCTCCACAAATTGCCAGCTCCTGACCTGCCCGATGGAAGAGGTAGCAACAATCCGTGCCTGACACAGGTCATCAGGATGCCGAGGTCGACCATGGCTTGCGAGGTAACCGGGAGACCCACAGATCACTCGTCGCACCTCACCCACCTGGATCGCGTGCTGGTTGCTGTCCGGCAATTCTCCGATGCGCACAGCGACATCAATCCCCTCCTCGACCATGCTCACCACACGGTCGAGGAGCACGGCATTGATGCTGACCTCGGGGAATTGATCCAGGTAACCGACCATCACCGGCGTCACGAACAACTCGCCGAACAACACCGGCGCAGTGACCGTCAGCTGCCCACGGGGCTGGGCATGGCTGCCGGCTGCCGAGGCTTCGGCCTCCTGGATTTCGGCCAGGATGCGCCGACAGTCTTCCAGATATCGCTGACCGGCCTCACTTAGGTGAACGCTACGGGTAGTGCGCGTCAGCAACTGTGTGCCGATGCGCTTTTCCAGCGCTGCGACCGCCCGTGTGACGCTCGCAGCCGACATGCTCAAACGCCGCGCCGCCGCAGAAAACCCCTGCTCTTGCGCCACGGCGAGGAACACCTGCATTTCCTGAAACCTGTCCATGGACCAACCTTTTTGGGAGCACCTGATGCTTAACTGACCGACATCAGGATACCCGCCTGTGGATAACTCACTCCACCGTTACAGATTTCGCCAGGTTGCGCGGTTGGTCGACGTCTGTGCCTTTGAGCACGGCAACGTAGTACGACAGCAGTTGCAGCGGGATGGTGTAGAGAATCGGCGACAGGATGTCGTGGATGTGCGGCATGTGCACGACGTGCGTGCCTTCGCCATTGATCATGCCAGCCTGTTGGTCAGCAAAAACAATCAGCTGGCCGCCACGTGCGCGGACTTCCTGCAGGTTGGATTTGAGTTTCTCCAACAGCTCGTTGTTCGGCGCCACGGTAACCACCGGCATATCGTTGTCGACCAGCGCCAACGGGCCGTGCTTCAGCTCACCGGCCGGGTAGGCTTCGGCGTGAATGTAAGAAATTTCCTTAAGCTTGAGCGCACCTTCCATCGCCACCGGATACTGCGCGCCACGGCCGAGGAACAGGGTGTGGTGCTTGTCGGCGAACAGCTCGGCGATTTTCTCGACGGTGCTGTCCATGGCCAAAGCTTCGCCCAGGCGAGTCGGCAAGCGGCGCAGCTCTTCGACCAGTTCGGCTTCCACGCCTTTGGCCAAAGTACCGCGTACCTGGCCCAGGGACAGGGTCAGCAACAATAGCCCAACCAACTGAGTGGTGAAGGCTTTGGTCGAAGCCACGCCAATTTCGCGACCGGCCTGGGTCAGCAGAGTCAAATCGGACTCACGCACCAGCGAGCTGATGCCAACGTTGCAAATCGCCAGGCTGGCAAGGAAGCCCAGCTCTTTGGCATTGCGCAACGCAGCCAGGGTATCGGCAGTTTCGCCGGACTGCGAGATGGTCACGAACAGGGTGTCCGGCTGCACCACCACTTTGCGGTAGCGGAACTCACTGGCGACTTCGACCTGGCACGGAATCCCCGCCAGTTCTTCTAACCAGTAACGGGCAACCATGCCGGCGTGATAGCTGGTGCCACACGCAACGATCTGCACGTTGCGGACTTTAGCGAACAGTTCGGCCGCTTGTGGGCCGAAGGCCTGGACCAGCACCTGATTCTGGCTGAGGCGGCCTTCCAGAGTGCGCTGCACTACGGAAGGTTGCTCGTGGATTTCCTTGAGCATGAAGTGGCGAAACACGCCCTTTTCGGCGGCTTCGGCACCATCACGGTATTGCACGGCTTCACGTTCGACCGACTGACCGTTGACGTCCCAGATCTGCACGCTGTCGCGATGGATCTCGGCGATGTCACCCTCTTCCAGGTACATAAAGCGGTCGGTGACCTGACGCAACGCCAACTGATCGGAAGCCAGGAAGTTCTCGCCCAGACCCAGGCCGATCACCAGCGGGCTGCCGCTACGTGCGGCTACCAAACGATCAGGTTGCTTGGCACTGACTACCGCCAGGCCATAAGCCCCGTGCAGTTCTTTAACGGTGGCTTTGAGTGCCGCGGTCAAATCACGAAGATCTTTGAGTTTGTGATCGAGCAGGTGGGCGATGACTTCGGTGTCAGTGTCCGAAGTGAACACGTAACCCAGTCCTTTCAATTGCTCGCGCAGGGCTTCATGGTTCTCAATGATGCCGTTGTGCACCACCGCCAAATCACCGGAGAAATGCGGGTGGGCATTGCGTTCGCACGGCGCACCGTGAGTCGCCCAGCGGGTGTGGGCAATACCAAGACGACCAGCCAGAGGCTCACCGGCCAGGGCTTGTTCCAATTCGCTGACCTTGCCCGGGCGGCGAACGCGCTCAAGCTTGCCGGCATTACTGAAAACCGCCACGCCAGCGCTGTCGTAGCCGCGATATTCCAGGCGCTTGAGGCCTTCGAGCAAAATGGCGGTAATATTCCGTTCAGCGACCGCGCCAACAATTCCACACATGCTATTTCTCCTGGCTGACTGCCGCGCAAATCAAGTTGATGCCGCGGGCCTGAATTTGTTCGCGTGCCTCGAGCGGCAGGCGATCATCACTAATAAGGGTATGGACGCTGCTCCATGGCAGCTCCAGATTGGGAATCTTGCGGCCGATCTTGTCGGCCTCGACCATCACGATCACTTCACGTGCCACTTCCGCCATCACCCGGCTGAGGCCGAGCAATTCATTGAACGTGGTGGTGCCGCGAATCAGATCAATGCCATCGGCACCGATGAACAATTGGTCGAAATCGTAGGAGCGTAGTACCTGCTCGGCGACCTGCCCCTGGAAAGACTCAGAGTGCGGGTCCCAAGTGCCGCCGGTCATCAACAGCACCGGTTCGTGCTCCAACTCGCTCAAGGCATTGGCTACGTGCAGGGAGTTGGTCATGACCACCAGACCCGGCTGCTGGCCGAGTTCCGGGATCATCGCGGCGGTGGTGCTGCCGCTGTCGATGATAATCCGCGCATGTTCGCGAATCCGCGTAACAGCGGCGCGAGCAATGGCCTGCTTGAACTTCGAG
>JAPLSD010000310.1 GCA_026398835.1 Pseudomonas sp. | reverse complement strand
GTGCATTGCTGCACACCGAAACCATCAGCCACAGCTACATGCACTGCTGGCGCCACAAGACCCCGCTGATCTACCGCGCCACCGCGCAGTGGTTCGTCGGCATGGACAAAGAGCCTGCGACCGGCGAGACCCTGCGCAAGCGTGCAATCAAAGCTATCGAAGACACTGCATTCATTCCGGCCTGGGGTCAGGCGCGTCTGCACTCGATGATCGCCAACCGTCCGGACTGGTGCATCTCCCGCCAGCGTAACTGGGGCGTGCCGATCCCGTTCTTCCTGAACAAGGAAAGCGGTGAGTTGCACCCACGTACCGTCGAGCTGATGGAGGAAGTGGCCAAACGCGTCGAAGTCGAAGGCATCGAAGCCTGGTTCAAGATGGATGCTGCCGAGTTGCTCGGTGACGAAGCGCCGCTCTACGACAAAATCAGCGATACCCTGGACGTCTGGTTCGACTCGGGCACCACTCACTGGCACGTGCTGCGCGGTTCGCACCCGATGGGCCACGAGACCGGCCCGCGTGCCGATCTGTACCTGGAAGGTTCGGACCAACACCGTGGCTGGTTCCACTCGTCGCTGTTGACCGGTTGCGCCATCGACAACCACGCGCCGTACCGCGAGTTGCTGACCCACGGTTTCACCGTCGACGAAAGCGGCCGCAAGATGTCCAAGTCCTTGGGCAACGTGATCGCACCGCAGAAGGTCAACGACACCCTGGGCGCAGACATCATGCGTCTGTGGGTCGCGTCCACCGACTACTCGGGCGAGATCGCGGTTTCCGAGCAGATCCTGCAACGCAGTGCGGACGCCTACCGGCGGATCCGTAACACTGCGCGCTTCCTGCTTTCCAACCTGACCGGTTTCAACCCGGCCACCGACATTCTGCCGGCTGAAGAAATGCTCGCGCTGGACCGTTGGGCGGTGGATCGCACGTTGCTGCTGCAACGCGAGTTGCAAGAACATTACGGCGAGTACCGTTTCTGGAACGTCTACTCCAAGGTGCACAACTTCTGCGTGCAGGAGCTGGGCGGTTTCTACCTGGACATCATCAAGGACCGTCAGTACACCACTGGCACCGACAGCAAGGCCCGGCGCTCCTGCCAGACCGCGTTGTTCCACATCTCTGAGGCGCTGGTGCGCTGGATCGCACCGATCCTGGCCTTTACCGCCGATGAGCTGTGGCAATACCTGCCGGGCGATCGTAACGAGTCGGTCATGCTCAACACCTGGTACGAAGGCCTCAGCGAGCTGCCAGAAGGCATCGAGCTGGACCGCGCCTACTGGGAGCGGATCATGGCGGTCAAGGTCGCAGTCAACAAGGAAATGGAAATCCAGCGTGCGGCCAAGGCCGTCGGTGGCAACCTGCAGGCGGAAGTGACACTGTTCGCCGAAGAATCGCTGGCGGCCGACCTGGCCAAGCTGAGCAACGAACTGCGTTTCGTCCTGATCACCTCGACCGCAAGCGTTGCGCCATTCGTGCAAGCGCCGGCCGATGCGGTGGAAACCGAAGTGGCTGGCCTCAAGCTGAAAGTGGTCAAGTCCACTTTCGCCAAGTGCGCCCGTTGCTGGCATTGCCGCGAGGACGTCGGGGTCAATCCTGAGCATCCGGAAATTTGCGGTCGCTGCGTCGACAACATCAGTGGTGCTGGCGAGGTTCGTCACTATGCCTAATGCTGCTAGCCGTTTTGGACGGCTGAGCTGGCTCTGGTTGAGCGTGCTGGTACTGGTCATTGACCAGGCCAGCAAGTTCTACTTCGAAGGCTCGCTGACGATGTACCAGCAAATTGTGGTGATCCCGGATTACTTCAGCTGGACGTTGGCCTACAACACCGGTGCTGCCTTCAGCTTCCTGGCTGACAGCTCCGGCTGGCAGCGCTGGCTGTTTGCGTTGATCGCGATTGTGGTCAGTGCGGTGCTGGTGGTGTGGCTCAAGCGTCTGGGGCGCAACGAAACCTGGCTGGCGATTGCGCTGGCACTGGTGCTCGGTGGCGCTCTGGGTAACCTGTACGATCGTATTGCCCTGGGCCATGTGATCGATTTTATTCTGGTGCATTGGCAGAACCGCTGGTATTTTCCGGCGTTCAACTTTGCCGACAGTGCCATCAGCGTGGGCGCAGTGATGCTCGCGCTGGATATGTTCAAAAGTAAAAAAACCGGAGAAACCGTTCATGACTGAACAGTTATTGGCTGAGCAACGCATCGGCCAGAACACGGAAGTCACCTTGCATTTCGCATTGCGCCTGGAGAACGGCGACACTGTCGACAGTACTTTCGACAAGGCCCCGGCGACCTTCAAGGTCGGTGATGGCAACCTGTTGCCGGGTTTCGAAGTCGCACTGTTCGGTTTCAAGGCTGGCGACAAGCGTAACCTGCAGATCCTGCCGGAAAACGCTTTCGGTCAGCCCAACCCGCAAAACGTGCAGATCATCCCGCGTTCGCAGTTCCAGGATATGGAACTGTCCGAAGGCCTGTTGGTGATCTTCAACGATGCGGCGAATACCGAGCTGCCCGGTGTGGTCAAAGCCTTCGATGACGCTCAAGTGACCATCGATTTCAACCACCCACTGGCTGGTAAAACCTTGACCTTTGATGTCGAGATCATCGACGTCAAAGCGCTTTAAAGGCATCGCGAGCTTGCTCGCGATCAACCGTACAACGATTGCAATGATCTAACTTTTTGCGCGTAAGCCACGAGGCACAGTATGCAAATCAAACTCGCCAACCCCCGTGGCTTCTGCGCCGGTGTAGACCGGGCGATCGAAATCGTCAATCGCGCCCTGGAAGTCTTCGGGCCGCCAATCTATGTGCGCCACGAAGTGGTCCACAACAAATTTGTCGTCGAAGACCTGCGCGCTCGTGGAGCAATCTTCGTCGAAGAGTTGGATCAGGTGCCGGACGACGTCATCGTGATCTTCAGTGCCCACGGTGTTTCCCAGGCGGTGCGTACCGAAGCGGCGGGTCGAGGTCTGAAAGTCTTTGACGCGACCTGTCCGTTGGTGACCAAGGTTCACATTGAAGTCGCGCGTTACAGCCGCGACGGCCGCGAGTGCATCCTTATCGGCCACGCCGGTCACCCGGAAGTCGAAGGCACCATGGGCCAGTACGACGGCAGCAATGGCGGCGCGATCTACCTGGTCGAAGATGAAAAAGACGTCGCCGCGTTGCACGTACGCAACCCGGAGAAACTGGCGTTCGTGACCCAGACTACCTTGTCCATGGACGACACCAGCCGCGTCATCGACGCACTGCGCAGTCGCTTTCCGGCGATTGGCGGTCCGCGCAAGGACGATATTTGCTACGCCACGCAAAACCGTCAGGACGCAGTCAAACAACTGGCGGACGAGTGCGATGTGGTGTTGGTGGTCGGCAGCCCGAACAGCTCCAACTCCAACCGTCTGCGCGAGCTGGCCGAGCGCATGTCCACCCCGGCCTATCTGATTGACGGTGCTGAAGACCTGCAGCGCAACTGGTTCGATGGTGTCGAGCGGATTGGCATTACCGCTGGGGCGTCGGCACCGGAAGTGCTGGTGCGTGGCGTGATTCAGCAATTGCAGGCCTGGGGCGCAACCGGTGCCGATGAGCTGGCCGGTCGCGAGGAGAACATCACGTTCTCCATGCCAAAAGAGCTACGCGTTCGCTCGCTGCTGTGAGTCTTCTCCTCCCGCGCACAGTTTTTGCTCGGTTTTATCGCTGCGCAGGCTGATGCGCCCGGATTTGGCCAGTACCACTTGATGGTGGCTAATGCTCTGGTCCATGGCGCAGACATGCACGGTCCCGGCGCGAAAGCCACCACCAGGCAGCAACGCTTCGCCCAAGCCGGTGAAACGAACATAGGTTTTCACCGGTCTATTCCCGACAATCGTCACCCGCCCGCTCTCCTGGCGCTCGAGCAGCACCGGGTTATCGCTGTCCTCATGACCCTTGCCGCTGATATCCAGAATGATCCTCCAACCCAGGCCCCAGTCGTCATCCACCGCATGGATGACGATGGTCTGGTTGCGCAGGATGGCTTCGGTGCGGGCATTGCGCAGGCCGCTGGCGAGCATCTGAGCGGCATTCTCTCGGCGCACCGATTCGATCAGCTCCTTAAAGTGCGGGCCGACAAACTGCAAGAGAGTGGCGGCAATCGCCAGCCCTATGAGCAGTTCTATCAGGCTGAAACCTTTTTGATGCATAGCGTCTCCTTCCATGGAGATGGCATGAGCGTGCGCAATCCGTGCGCAGGCTTTGGCAAATCAACCGTACATTCAGTTGTCGAATGTTCTAGGTTGTAGAGCTAGTTATAGACGACGGCAGTTGAGGAGCGTGCGATGCGTCACCGCGTAAAGGGTTTTACGCTGATTGAGTTGATGGTCACGCTAGCGGTTTTTGTGATTCTGGTGACGATAGCCATTCCGGCATTTACCCGTTCGGTACAGAGCGCCGAAGCCGATACAGAGGTCAGCGATCTGGTGCGCGGGCTCAATTACGCACGTTTGGAGGCGATCGACCGAGGCATCACCACGCGTCTCAGGCCGACCGCGGGCGGCAGCGTCTGGACCGCGGAACTGACGGTTTACGACGGCACTGGCACTCCAGCGAATGTATTGCGGGTTGTTCCGGCCATGAGCAGCGGCGCCACGTTGACGCTAACCTCAGGTGTAACCAACATCGATTTCAACAATCTGGGAGGGTTGTCGGCACCTTCCACTGCGGTGGTTATAAATTATGTGTTGGGGGCGCAAACAAGGACGATCAATGTGTGTCTGAATGGACGAGTTGTTTTGGGCGGAAATTGCGGATGACGGGATCGGACAAGCGTGCACAGGACGGCATGACACTGATCGAAGTATTGGTTGCAGTACTGATCCTCGGCGTGGGCCTGTTGGGCGCGGCGGTGATTCAGTTGAATGCGCTGAAATACACCGACAGTTCATTGATGACCAGCCAGGCCAGTTTTATCGCCTATGACATGCTGGACCGGATCCGCGCCAACTCCGGCGCCGATTACACTGTCACACCTCCTGGTTCGAGCAACCTGAATGTCGCTCGGGATCAGGACCTTTATGACTTCACCACCAATATCGTCGCCTTTGGCGGCCCCACCGCGACCGGCAGCGTTACGGTGAACCAGCGAGTGTTCACGATCACCATCAATTGGAGCGACTCACGGGCTGTGGGCGCGGCCAGCCCCTCTCAGAGCAATCCACCCCAGCGGACTTTTGTCCTGACCAGCCGCGTTGCCGTCGACCCTGCGGTGACGCCATGAGCAGACGTATCAGAGGTTTCGGACTGATCGAATTGATGGTGGCACTGGCGTTGGGCCTGATTGTGGTGCTGGGCGTTGCGCAGATATTCATTTCGGCGAAAAACACCTACGTCAGCCAGAACGCGTCAGCCAGCATGCAGGAGGATGCGCGTTTCGTCCTGAGCAAAATGCTCCAGGAAATCCGAATGGTCGGCATGTTTGGTTGCCTTGGGTCGATCACCGATTCGAGCTCGGCTTCGGACTTCGCTGCCAGTTCGGTAACGCCCATCAGTTGGGACAACGCCAATCTCAAACTGACCCTGGTGACCGCCGACGTCGGCAACAGCGGCGGTGCACCGACCTGGACCGTTATCTCCGACTGTCGAAACAGCGCTACGGTCTATACCGGTGCCCGCGTGGCTCCGGCCGGACAGTTGGCCTTCCCGATTCGTCGGCTGACCTACACCTTCAGCAACAATCAATTGCTGATGAGTACCGGCCCTGCCACCAGCGCTAGCCAGGTTCTGGTGGACCACGTCAACGCTTTTGCGGTGACCTTTGGCATGGCCAGTTCGGCCACTGATATCGCCGCCTCCAGCTACACCAGCAACCCGTCCGATCCCGCGCGTATACGCAGTGTGCGCTTGACCTTGACCCTGACGGACCCGAACAACCGCGTCCGCAATCAGACCTACAACGTGGTTGCCGCATTGCGCAACCGGTTGATGTAGGTGGAGTGCCGATGAGTAATCGCCGAATGACGGCCAAATCCGAGCGGGGCATGGCGCTGCTGGTCAGCCTGGTGTTTCTCCTGCTGCTGACGCTGATCGGCATTTCGTCGATGCAGAACGCAACCTTGCAGGAAAAAATGGCCGGCAG
>JAPLSD010000197.1 GCA_026398835.1 Pseudomonas sp. | reverse complement strand
CGAACACTATATTCCTATGTTCGACGCCGCCGGTGACAAGGTCCTGGCCACGGTCGAGATCTACAAGGAACCTCAGGATCTGGTTTTGCGTATCCAGCGCGGTTTCAAGCTGATCTGGGTGGCGACGATCCTCGGAGGCTGTCTGATCTATTTCGGACTGTTCTGGATCGTGCGGCGGGCCGCGCGGATGTTGCAGTCGCAACAGAAACAACTGATCACCAGCGAAACCTTTGTCGCGCTGGGTGAAATGTCCTCGGCCGTCGCCCACAGCCTGCGCAATCCGCTGGCGACCATTCGATCGAGCGCCGAACTGGCCCAGGAAATCTCCAGTGCGCCTGCGCAAAAGAACATTTCCGACATCATCAGCCAGGTCGATCGCATGTCTCGCTGGGTTCGCGAGTTGTTGGTCTCACTGCAACCATTAAACTCCGATAGCGAGGCAGTCGACCTGGGCCTGGCCATCGAGGAGGTCGCGCAGACCTTCGACCAGCAAATCAAACGGGCCGATGTCCGGGTCCATCTGTCGATACCAACGCTACCCCCGATCATCAGTCAGCACATGCACCTGGTCCAGATACTCAATAGTCTGTTCGCCAATGCCCTGGAAGCCATGGCGGACGGCGGTGTACTGACGATCGAGGTCGAACCGGCGGAGGATGGGCACGTGCGAATGACCTTGACCGATACTGGCAAAGGCATGACCCGACAGCAGGAACGCATGGCGTTCAAACCGTTTTTCACTACCAAGCAGGGCGGCCTCGGGGTTGGCCTGATGCTGGTCAAACGTGTCATGGAGCGATTCAATGGCTCGGTCAGTCTGACCAGCCGGGAGCAGGAAGGAACCCGAATAAGCCTGACTTTTAAAGTGGCGGGAGGGGACCATGGAACACAGTATTCTATTGGTTGAGGATGATCAGCTCCTCGCCGAAAATATTCAGACGTTTCTGGAGCGTAAGGACTTCGAGGTCACTGTCTGCCATTCGGCTGAAGAGGCGCTTGAATGCCTGCAGACCTGTCAGCCTGATGCGGTGCTGACCGATAACTCGCTGCCGGGTATGAGTGGGCACGAATTGATTCAGCGTCTGAGGGTCAGCGCGCCGGACCTGAAAGTGATCATGATGACCGGTTACGGCAATGTCGAAGATGCCGTGACGGCGATGAAAGAAGGCGCCTTTCACTACCTGACCAAGCCGGTGGCGCTGGCGGAACTCAAGCTGTTGCTGGACAAGGCGCTGGCCGCTGACCGTCTGGAGCGCACGCTAACGTTCTATCAGGAACGCGAGGCGCAGAAGTCGGGAGTGCAGGCGCTGATCGGCGATTCTCCGGCGATGCTGGCAATGAAAAACACCATTAGCCAGTTGCTCGACGCTGAGCGGCGCATGGCCAGTGGCGACTTGCCTCCGGTGTTGGTGGAAGGTGATACCGGCACCGGTAAAGAACTGGTGGCCCGTGCGCTGCACTTCGACGGGCCTCGCAGCAAAGGTCCGTTCATCGAGTTCAACTGTGCCTCGATTCCCTCCAATCTTCTGGAAGCCGAATTGTTCGGCCACGAAAAAGGTGCATTCACCGACGCCAAGGATCGCCGGATCGGCCTCGTCGAAGCTGCCGATGGCGGTACGTTGTTTCTCGACGAAATCGGTGAAATGGATCTGATTCTGCAGGCCAAGCTGCTCAAGCTGCTGGAAGATCGCACTATTCGCCGGATCGGCGCGGTCAAGGAGCGCAAGGTCGACCTGCGGATCATCAGCGCGACCAATTGCAACCTCGAACAGATGGTGCAGCAGGGCAAGTTCCGCCGCGATTTGTTTTTCCGTTTGCGGATCATTTCCATCAAGGTTCCGCGCCTGAGTGCTCGAGGCGAAGACGTGTTGACCCTGGCCCGGCATTTCCTGGCCCATCATGGCAAGCGCTATGGCAAACCCAACCTGTATTTCAGCCCCCAGGCCCAGGCACTGATGCGCGGTTACAGCTGGCCGGGCAATGTTCGTGAGCTGCGCAACATGCTCGAACAGACGGTGCTGCTGGCTGCCCATGAAATGGTCGGGCCAAGCCAGTTGAACGTCTGCCTGAGCCTGGTCGACGAGCCGCTGAACCTGCCGACACAGCCTGCGTCTCAACCTCAGTATCAGCCTCAGTATCATTCGGAGGTTTACAGCCTCAGTGAGGATATGGTCTCCATGAATCTGCCGGAAGTCGAGCGGGACATGGTCAGGAAGATGCTCGACAAGACCGACTGGAATGTCACCAAGTCGGCACGTTTGTTGGGCTTGAGCCGTGACATGCTGCGCTACCGGATTGAAAAACTGGGTCTGGCCCGCCCGGACAAGCGTCAATGGTGATGCTATCTGCTGAGCAGACGCCCTGGCATTTGACGGTGAACTGAGGCGCGGGTATAAACCGCGTCTCGTTGTTTTGTCGGACCTTTGCCCATGAGCTTCAGCCCCCTGATTCGCCAACTGATCGATGCACTGCGCACTTTGCCAGGCGTTGGTCAGAAAACCGCCCAGCGCATGGCGTTGCAACTGCTCGAGCGTGACCGCAGCGGCGGTTCGCGTTTGGCGCAGGCCTTGAGCCAGGCCATGGAAGGGGTCGGTCATTGCCGTTTGTGCCGCACGCTCACCGAAGACGATCTGTGCCCGCAATGCGCCGATCCGCGCCGCGACGATACGATTTTGTGCGTGGTCGAAGGACCGATGGACGTGTACGCAGTGGAGCAAACCGGTTATCGCGGGCGCTACTTTGTGCTCAAGGGGCATTTGTCACCGCTCGACGGGCTGGGGCCCGAGGCCATTGGCATTCCGCAATTGCTGGCGCGGATCGAAGAGCAGGGCAGCTTCACCGAGATCATTCTGGCCACCAACCCGACGGTTGAAGGCGAAGCCACGGCCCATTACATCGCGCAGTTGCTGACCAACAAAGGCCTGATCACCTCGCGCATCGCCCATGGCGTGCCGCTGGGGGGCGAGCTGGAACTGGTGGATGGCGGGACCTTGGCGCATTCGTTTGCCGGGCGTAAGCCGATCTCGCTTTAATCCTTACTTATCCGTCAATGATCGTTCCCACGCGCGAGCGTGGGAACGATCTTGTAGGGGTTACTTATCCGTCAACGCAAACTGTGTCAGGCAGAAGGTCGGTATGCCCATGTCTTCCAGGCGCTGAGAGCCGCCCAATTCAGGCAGATCGATAATCGCCGCGGCTTCGAAAGTCCGTGCGCCCATGCGCCGTACCAGATTGGCCGCGGCAATCAGGGTGCCGCCCGTGGCGATCAGGTCATCGAATATCAGCACCGAGTCGCCTTCGCACAGGCTGTCAGCGTGGACTTCAAGGAAGGCTTCACCGTATTCAGTCTGATAACCCTCGGCGAGCACGTCAGCCGGCAATTTGCCCTGCTTGCGAAACAGAATCAGCGGTTTGTTCAACTGGTAAGCGATGATCGAACCGATCAGGAAACCGCGAGCATCCATCGCGCCGATGTGCGTGAAGTCGGCTTCGACATAACGATGGACAAAACTGTCCGCCACCAACCGCAAGGCCTTTGGTGATTGAAACAGTGGTGTGATATCGCGAAAGATCACCCCAGGCTTGGGGAAGTCGATCACCGGGCGGATCAAGGATTTGATGTCGAAGGAGTCAAAGACCATCGTCGAAGTGTCCTGGCGGGCTGGGGAAGGGCAGCTCGACAGTATAAACCCGGTCGAGCCCGTTCGCTCGACCGCAAGGTGGCTGCATCAGCCTTCCAGCGAACCACCCGCCAGGGCGCAGAGCTGGATCGGATCGAGTATGTGCACTTCCTTGCCTTCGGCGGCGATCAGTTCGCTTTGCTGAAAGCGGGTGAACACTCGGGACACGGTTTCCACCGCCAGGCCCAGGTAGTTGCCGATTTCGTTGCGCGACATGCTCAGACGAAACTGATTGGCCGAGAACCCACGCGCACGGAAACGCGCGGACAGGTTGACCAGGAAGGTGGCGATGCGCTCATCGGCGGTTTTCTTCGAAAGCAGCAGCATCATTTGCTGATCGTCGCGAATCTCGCGGCTCATCACCCGCATCAATTGGCGGCGCAGTTGTGGCAGTTGCACGGACAGCTCGTCGAGGCGATCGAAGGGGATTTCACAGACCGAGGTCGTTTCCTGCGCTTGTGCCGAGACTGGGTAGGCTTCGGTGTCCATGCCTGATAGCCCGACCAGTTCGCTGGGTAGATGGAAGCCGGTGATCTGCTCCTCGCCGCCGTCGCTCAGACTGAAGGTTTTCAAGGCGCCGGAGCGTACTGCATAGACGGATGCAAACGTATCGCCCTGGCGAAACAGGAACTCACCCTTTTTTAGCGGGCGACCACGTTTGACGATCTCGTCCAGCGCATCCATGTCTTCCATATTCAGAGAAAGTGGCAAGCAGAGGGGAGCCAGGCTGCAATCCTTGCAATGGGCCTGGTTGTGAGCGCGCAGCTTAACTGGCTCGGACATTTCTTAAATCCTTGTGGGAAAACACACATAAGATGTAAGGGTAACTCACGGGAGGACGTTCAGACCAGCTCGCACGGTGATGGCGTGTCGTCATAAGGCTATCGAATCATTGACCAATAACCCCGTGGGTAATGTTGCGCTAGATAACCCGCGAAAAACGTTGGCTATTCTGCTGTTCCAGATACGCATCGAAAACCATGCACACTGAGCGCACCAAAAGCCGTCCGGCCGGCAATACGCTGATTCTCTGGTAGTCGAGTTCGATCAGACCATCCTCGGCCATGGTCTGAAGCTGTGGCCACACGTCGACGAAATAGCCGCGAAAATCGATATTGAAGGCTTGTTCGATCACCGCGAACTCCAGGCTGAAGTTACACATCAGCTGTTGAATTACTTCCCGGCGCAGACGATCGTCCTGATTGCACAGCAGGCCGCGACTGGTGGCCAATTGGGTGTCGCCCAAGGCGGTCTGATAGTGGTTCAAATCACTGCTGTTCTGGCAGTACAGGTCACCGATCTGGCTGAT
>JAPLSD010000277.1 GCA_026398835.1 Pseudomonas sp. | reverse complement strand
TTTTATGGGTTTATCGGTGCATCCCGGGTTTTGCGCTGTATCGAAGGGCCAGCATTGACTAAGGTGCAAGCATTGCCTTGGGAGCGTGCTGATGACCGCGGTTGATCTACCTGCTGTACCACGAGTGCTGATTGCCGAGGCAGACCCTTGGTCTCGTGACCTGCTCGAGCAGGTGTTATTGAATGTGCGCTGCGATGCTCGAGTGGATGTATGCGCTGATGGCCAGGAAGCGCTGGAGCTGTTGAGCGAAAACCCCTATGACCTGGTGATCGCCGACTGGGAACTGCCCGGCGTCGATGGTCTGGGTTTACTGCGTAGCGTGCGCCAACGTCGGCGCAACCCGGTGTTGCCGTTTATCCTGATGAGCAGCCGCAATGACAGCGCCAGCGTGCGCGAGGTCTTGCCGCTGGCGCCTACGGCGTATCTGACCAAACCTTTGAACATGGAAAGCCTGACCCATCGTCTGCAGGATCTGCTGCTGGCCGAAGGTCAATCAGTCGTGTGCGAGGCTCCGGCATTGGCGCCGGGCATGACCTTATCGGTTTTTCTTGAGCGTCGGCGAGAAGTGGCTGATGGCGCCCCGTTGTTGGCCGACGTGCAGTTGACGGTCAAACGCAGCCTGAACCCCAGCGGGCTGGACCTGAAACTGCTGGAGCAGGAAATCCGCACTGATCCGCAAATCACTGCGGTACTGATCGCTGCCGCCAACAGCGCCGCGCATCACCTTGGCGACTCCGTGCTGACCTTGTCCCAGGCGCTGCACAGGCTGGGCACAGGGCAAAGCATGAATCTGATTCTTGGCCTGGCCCTCAAACGCAGCGCCAAGCTGAGTGACCCTGCGCTGGCCGATTACGCCGAACGTTATTGGGAGCTGTCGCTGCATACCGCGGAATATGGACGAACCCTGGCGCGCCTGCTGGACCTGGATCAGGAGCGTTGCTATTGCGCGGGCATGCTGCATCGTCTGGGGGATCTGGCGTTGCTGCGTTGCCTGCAAGAATGGAAGGAGGCGGGCGGTGCGCTGGATGATCAAGAGGAGATCGGTGACGCACTCGCTCAATTTGGCGCCGCCTACGGTTCGGCGCTGCGCACGCGCTGGCGTTTGCCGCTGGAACTGCGTGAGCTGATCGCTGCGGTCTACCAGCTCGGGGGCGGCGTGTATTCCCGCGAAGCGCTAGTGATGAACATCTCGGCACAACTGGCCTGCCTGACGCCTTCAGAGGGTATTGAGGCGATCGCCAAAAGCAAGACCGCGCGCTTGCTCAAGATTGGTTTGCCGGAACTGATGCGGCTGCGCAAAGGCTAGGCTCATCGCCATTCGATCGTTTCCACGCTCCCGGGGCGTGGAAGCCATCAGACACTGTTTGTTCATTCTCTGAGAGATCACTCAATGACCGACCGCATGCCGCAACGCGCTGATTACTGTCACTTCCAGCCGATCACCACCCGGTGGCACGACAACGATGTCTACGGCCATGTGAACAACGTCACCTACTACAGTTTTTTCGACACGGCGGTGAACGCCTACCTGATCGACGTCGGTGGGCTGGATATTCATGACGGCGAGGTGGTGGGTTTTGTGGTGAGTTCGGCCTGCGATTACTTCGCCTCGATTGCTTTCCCCGAGCGCATTGAAATCGGTTTGCGGGTGGGCAAACTGGGCAACAGTTCGGTGCAGTACGAGTTGGCGGTGTTTAAAGCGGGGGAAGAAGACGCCTGTGCGGCGGGGCGGTTCGTGCATGTGTTTGTGGATCGGGCGTCGAATCAGCCGGTGGCGATTCCTGCCGAATTACGCGGGGTGTTGGAGCGGTTGTTGGTGTGAGGTCGTCGGCGACAGCGAGGATTTCTGTAGACGCTGCCAAAGGCAGCGGCTACAGGCTTCATGTCAATCCCGGTCTTGCCAGTGACGGTGATGCTTGCGATGCCCATAGTGATGGCCACGGTCGTGGTCATCGTCGCGGTAGTAGCGGCGATCACCGCGCCCGCGCCCGTCGTGGCCACGGTCGTCGTCATAGCTGCTGTTGCCCATATGGTTACCCAGCGCACCGCCCAAGCCGCCGCCGGCTGCTGAGCCGATCAGGCTGCCGGAGGTGCCGCCCATGCTGCGACCAACCACGTTGCCGCCTGCGGCACCGAGTGCACCGCCAATGGCCGCTTGGCCACGGCTGTGTCTGTCGGCACCGACCGCACTACCGCCTGCGCCGCCCAGGGCTGCGCCAATGGTAGAACCGGTGCTGCCGCCCAGTGACTGACCGACGACCGAGCCTAGAACCCCGCCCAATGCGCCGCCCACGCCTGCTTCGGCGGTGCCGCCGGCAGAAGCAATGCCGCTGACGAGGCTAAGGGACAACAAGAGAATCGAGGAGTACTTCATTAGAGGA